>NZ_JAEHBX010000017.1:0-100686 GCF_016483395.1 Bacillus cereus group sp. N21 | reverse complement strand
TGGAGCCATTGGCATCAATTAAACAATCGATTGGATATTCGCACGCATCATTTCTATCAGCTATACGATGTAGATCAGCCGAAAGAGGCCTTACAGATCGAGCGATTAGACGTATTTGAAAGTGAAAAGAAAAAGCTAACAAAATTGTTTGCATAAAGAAAAAAGTAGCTGTACCTGTTTTGTTTTCCACGGAAGATAGAATAGGTCGCCTTACATAAGGGCACTACGGAACTTCTATATCGTTGTATCCTCTTTGTTGAACGAGAGGAACTGTTTTTGTGAGGACAGAGACAGGAGAATCCCCCACCTCAAGCTCTTGTAGAGGTAGGTGGGGGTAGTTCAATCGTTAGTTGGTTCCAATCCCCTCGAGATCTATTCGAATATTCACAACCATTCAAGGTAAAAAGACATGCACACAGTACACCTATCATAATACCTTTTTTACAACTCACGCTAAACCACCCTTAATCGTAAAAACTAGGCAAAGTATTCATTCGTTACCAAACCTCAAGTATAAATAGCATCATTCATATTTTTAAATATTACATGAATTCACTTAGAACAAAATATGCAATTATGCATACTGATTTTATTAATCATAATATTATGATTAAATTATTTAACGTAGTAAGAATTCAGGGGTGAATAGAAATGAAATTCAAAGTTAAAAAAAATCCTATACATGTATTTATCTTTATATTAGTGACCATTATTTTGTGTACACAAATTTCCCTTCAAAGTGATGATCATATCTATTTTAGTTGTATTATGCTATTGAATCTCTTCAACTTTTTCTCTCTTTATAGATCTACTTATGAAATAACTAATCATTCACTTGTCGTTAAGTACTTTTTTACAAATACTGAAATTCCCTTTGAAAATATACGTCACATAAAATATTATGGAAAACAATTAGATTCGGAAAAATGGACCAGACAACGATTAGAAATTATGTATGGACTATTTGATACTTTAACGGTTTGTGTGCCAAAAGAAGAAGAAAAATTTATCAGTTTATTAAAAGACAAATGTCCCAACCTAAAAGTAATTGACAAACCTACCAATTAATCATATTAGCAAGTTTGTCTATCATATGAATTGTCAAACTTGCTAATTTTCTTCTTTCCCGTTAATCAGAATCACTTGACTTATTATACGTTCAGTTTCCTGACCATAAAGTGAAAAGCAGTTGAGTTTTTCTTCATCTCCCACTGAGTATTATCCCTCACCAATCCGACTTTTACGGACAGTTAATCCCCAGCCTAACTTCTTTGCTTTCGCCGAATTTTGAGATGAAGGTTTTACTGCCCGCAAATAGCAGGATAAATGAAACTCCCTCTTATTTCTTATCTATCTGTTTCTCAAGATAACATTGCTGCTTCCTCTCTATTCAATCCGCTCCATATAAGTGCAATCTATACCCCCACACAAAATATTTTTTTATTTTTATAGACAAATTCAAAAATAGTTTGTTATAATCCGAACAAAAGATAAATATGTTTACTTTTTAATCTGACGTTATTCATCTGAAAATATAATATACATCCACAAAAAATAGAGATTTTATTATGACAATCATCATATTTTGTACTTCGCACTGCTATAGGAATCATTACTGATAAAACTTGTATTCTCTTTGCTAAGGTATGTATCAAACTATATTTACTGGAGGGATAAAGATGAAAAAAGCGCTTTACATCAACATTGGTGGAGAAGGACATGTAAATCCAACACTTGGATTAGTAAATGATTTAGTAAAACGAGGAGAACATATCACCTATTATTCATCCAATCATTTTGAAGAAAAAATCAAAAAAGCCGGTGCCCAGTTCCGTCCCGTTGATCAAAAGGCACACAGAAAGCTTGCAGAAAGTATGGGTCTTATGGCTTCCCAGCCTCAAGAATATTTATTGCAATTTCTAAATGCAATGGAAATGATCACCGACTCCACCCTAGAAGAAATTTCCAACGAAACGTATGATTATATTATATACGATGCACAGTCTTTACCTGGAAAATGGATTGCCCACCAAAACAAATTATTATCTATTGCAACTTGGACCACTTTTGCATATTCACAAGATCCAAAAATAAATATGTCCCTGACAGGAATAGATGATATGGAACAAAAACAAGAGCGTTTGACCATGCTAAAAGCATTTTTACAATTAGAAGAAATCGCCAAACGCAAACAATATTTAGAAAACAAATACGAACTTCCATTATCTTACAACTTCTTACTTTGTCCTGGTTCAGGAGATTTAAATATCGCCTTCACTTCTTCCTATTTCCAAAGGAATAGCAGCGCTTTTAAGAATAACTATATTTTTGTCGGACCTTCCATTACTAAAAATGAAACTGCAAACGATTTTCCAATGAATCTATTAAAAGACACACATGTGATTTACATTTCTATGGGAACGATAATGAACAACCAGCCAGACTTCTATCAAAAGTGCTTTACCGCTTTAAAAGATTTAAAGGTTAAAGTGGTGCTTAGTATAGGCAAACAATTAAAAGCAGAGCAGCTAAAGAATATACCCGATAATTTTATTGTTCGTAACTATGTTCCTCAATTAGATGTACTTCGCCAAACTGATGTCTTTATTAGCCATTGTGGAATGAATAGCACCAGTGAATCACTTTATTTTGAAGTACCCTTAGTTATGCTTCCTATCATAAATGATCAACATACGATTGCTGAACGAGTGAAAGAACTTGGTGCAGGAGCTATGTTAAATATTCAACAACTATCGGCGGAGGATATCAAAGAAGCTGTTAGTGAAGTGTTAAGGAATCCTATTTATAAGAACAATACGAAAAAAATTAGTCAATCATTTCGTAACGCGGGCGGTTATTCTAGGGCTGCTAATAAGATTTTCAAATTTACTCGTTCATGAAAATCATTAAAGATCCATGATTTCACTAACATAGATCTTTTTTCATAGCCCATAAGCATTATCTTGTAGCTCCAATTACCGGATTTACTTTTAATCTAAACTCTTTTCCTTCTCTCAATAAATTTAAGTGTAACAAATCCTACGATGAAAGATAAAAAAACGAAGAATAATTGTATGTAGTCAACATCAAAGAAGTGATTAGCAGATACTACTGGAGTTATTGTTGCAACGCTCGTCCAATCCCGTGAATCCTGCATGTAAAAGTATGTGAATATAGTTCTTGGTAACAATTGTAATACGATAAATGTAATCAGCACCGCTAGTGTAGAAATGGCGTATTTCATTCTCCTCACCTGCCTTTCATTTCAAATATTTTACCATGAAAAAAGAGCCAAGATTCTAAAATTAGAACCTGGCTCTCTCTCCATTATGAATTAAAATTATTCTTTCGGCGCAATCATTTTCTTCGGATCTACAATTTCATCAAACTGTTCTTCCGTTAATAATCCTGATTGTAATGCTGCTTCTTTTAACGTTAATCCCTCTTTATGAGCATGTTTAGCAATTTTCGCTGCATTTTCATAGCCAATATGTGGATTTAATGCTGTAACAAGCATTAAAGAACGATTTACATTTTGATTAATCACTTCTTTATTTGCTTCGATACCAACCGCACATTTATCATTGAACGAAACTGTTGCATCAGCTAATAAACGAGCAGATTGTAAGAAGTTATATGCAATTACTGGCTTAAATACGTTTAACTCAAAGTTACCTTGGCTCGCCGCAAATCCAATTGTTGCGTCATTTCCCATAACTTGCGCTGCAACCATTGTTAATGCTTCACTTTGCGTTGGATTTACTTTACCTGGCATAATAGAGCTTCCTGGCTCATTCGCAGGAATAATAATTTCACCGAGACCACTACGTGGACCGCTCGCAAGCCAACGTACATCATTAGCAATCTTCATTAAATCAGCTGCTAATGCTTTTAATGCACCATGTGCAAACACAACTTCATCATGACTCGTTAATGCATGAAACTTATTCGGTGCAGACACGAATTGTTTTCCTGTAAACTGACTAATTTCCTCTGCGACCATCTCACCAAATTTAGGATGAGCATTAATTCCTGTTCCAACTGCAGTACCACCAATCGCAAGTTCTTTCATATATGTATTGCTATCCGCAATCATACGCTCTGTTTTTTCAAGCATACGATGCCAACCGCTAATTTCCTGTCCTAGCGTTAAAGGCGTTGCATCTTGCAGATGCGTACGACCAATTTTAATAATATTTTGAAACTCATTTACTTTTTTCTCTAATGTTACTTTTAATTTTGTAATTGCCGGTAACACTTGGTTTTCCACCGCAATCACACATGCAACGTGAAGTGCTGTCGGAAATGTATCATTTGAACTTTGAGACATGTTTACATCATCATTTGGATGAATATGTACATCAAGCCCTTTTCCCTTTAAAATTTGATTCCCCCGGTTTGCGATTACCTCATTCACATTCATATTTGATTGTGTACCGCTACCTGTTTGCCATACAACAAGCGGGAAATGTTCATTCCATTTTCCTGCTTGGATTTCATCCGCTGCTTCTACAATCGCCTGCGCTTTTTCTTCTGATAACTTCCCTAGTTTCTGGTTACTAATCGCAGCACTTTTCTTTAAAATTGCAAATGCTTGTACAATTTCAATCGGCATATGCTCCGTTCCAATCGGAAAGTTTTCTTTACTGCGTTGTGTTTGCGCTGCCCATAATTTATCAGCTGGAACTTTCATTTCTCCTAATGTATCTCTTTCAATTCTGTACTCCATGTTTTCATCCCCTTGAAAATATAATAGCTACGCTTTTATTGTAACAGACTTCCCTTATAATGATAAGGATTCTCACTCTCGTTTATTCATAATTCTATATTTAAAAAATTATGTTTCAGATGAATCGGGAGATAAAAACCAACCAGAAACGCCAATCGCAATTAATACGATATAAAAAATAGCTTTCCACGTAACCGATTGGGGAAAATCCTTATTAATTATTCCAACCATAGGATGTGCTAGCGTTGAAATAATAAGTTTCACACCGACCCACCCAACAATCATAAAAGCTGCCGTTTCAAGACCTGGTCTTTCACGCAATATCTTCACGAAATAAGTAGCTGCAAATCGCATAATAATTAAACCAATCATTCCACCAGTTAAAATAACGAAAAATCTCCCTGCGTCAAGGCCACCTATCATTCCTTTATTCAAGGGTGTAATTGTCAGTGTAAGGGCCACTGCTGCTAAAATCGAATCAATCGCAAATGCAGTATCTGTAACCTCTACTTTCAGAACTGTTAGCCAAAAACCACTTTTCTTTTTTGGAGTATTTTCTTCAATCTTTTTTTCGTGATCTCCGTACTTTTCTCTTTGCCACTTCTTTTTTCGATATACTTTAACCAAACTTCTAGCAGAGAGAAACAATAAATAAATTGCACCAATCGCTTGCATCTGCCATACATTCACAAGAAATGAAATTAAAAATAATGACCCAAATCGAAATATGAATGCTCCGAATAATCCATAAAATAAAGCCTTTTTTCTATCATCTTCAGGTAAATGTTTAACCATAATAGCAAGTACAAGAGCATTATCTGCAGATAAAACTCCTTCTAATGCAATAAGAATTAATATAACTCCCCCATACTCCAGCAGTAATGATTCAGTCATATTTCTCCTCCTGTTTTTGATACTATATATTTTGCTTTTTGATAAGGGAAATATACTAATCTCATTAGAAACTGAACAACCCGTAAGTTCTAATCGAACTTACGGGTTAACTTCGTACTATACGATGAAGAATTGTCATCTTCTATAGAAATTAAAAATCTCTAATACACCAATGGAAGGGATGATTTTATATTATGACACTTGCTTCCCTTTTTCAGCATCATCAACATACCAAATGAATTTCCCTGTATATCCGTATATAACTGCCAATGCTAATGATACAAAGCTCATCCACATGAATGGAATGTATGATAATGTTGCGACCCCTAATATACCAGCCATGTAAATCCCATTATCAGACCATGGAACCATACCTGAAGTTAGCGTTCCACCCACTTCTGAGTTACGAGCCAATATACGACGATCGAGCTTTAATTTATCATAGCTGTCTTGCATAATTTTTGGAGTTAAAATAAGTGATACGTACATTGCGCAGCCGAATACGTTTGCCAGGAAAGCGACGATTAATGTGGACAGTGTTACATTTCCTGCAGAGTTTAGTTTCTTCTCAAATTTTGATACGATTACTTTTAAAACACCGAGTTTTTCAAGTAACCCTCCGAAACCTAATCCAAAAATAATAACTGCTACTGAACCAAGCATACCATTGATTCCACCGCGATTTAGCAACTTATCAATGAAGTCCACACCTGATTCAATAGAAAAACCGTTATATGCTGTTCCAATTGCCTCTCCAAAGTGCATACCTTGGAACAGAGTTGCCCAAACTGCACCGAGAAGCGCTCCCATTGCAATTGTTGGCATTGATGGTTTTTTCATTGCTAATAGTGCGATGACAATAACTGCTGGTACAAGCATCCATATTTTAATATCAAATTGCTTTAATAAAGCTTCTTTTAAAAATTCCACTTTGTTTAAATCAACATTATCTCCACCATACATCCATCCGGCAACTGTAAACATAATACCGGTAATAATATATGCTGGTACATCTAATACAAGCATAGCTCGAACATGTGCAATAACATCTACTTTTGCCATTGAAGCAGCAAGTACCGTACTATCAGAAAGCGGAGATAACTTGTCTCCAAAGTATGCCCCTGAAAGTACTGCTCCAGCAACTAGTGGAAGCGGTAAACCAAGACCTTCACCGATTGCCATCATGGCAATACCAGCTGTACCAACTGTTCCCCATGATGTACCTGTTGCAATGGAAGTAATTGAGCAAATAATTAAGGTTGCTAATAAAAATACACTCGGATGAATAAATTCTAATCCGTAGTAGATCAATGTCGGTACAACACCGCCAGCAATCCATGTCCCAATTAATGCTCCTACAGCAACTAAGATGAGAACAGCTTCTAATCCGTTGGAAATTCCTTTTGTAATTGCATCTTGCAATTCTTGATAACGAAACCCTAACCTTAGTCCAAGCGCAATTACTAAAAACCATGAAATAAATAGCGCTAGTTGAATCGGCAAATTAAAGATCGTTTGAAAGGAAAAGACAACAGCAAGAAATAGTAATAAAAGAATAATGATTTCTGGAATTGATGGTAATCTTACACTTTTCATTTGCTTCTCTCCTTTTACAAGTCGATAACATGATGTATGTCGCCTAATATGTACTTTTGTATATAATGCACAAAGACAAACTATAATTTTCATATTATTCCGATTTGTTTTTTTAGTATAATAAATATACACCTTTTCTATTGTAAAAGTAGAGCGGACATTTCGCAATGAAAATTATAAAAAATATTGTATTTTTATTTATCATTTTAACCGAGAAGACCCCCTCCTCTAAACGAAGTGAAGGTGGGGGTAGTTCAATACTTACCAAAAAGCCTTATTAAAAAGAAAGTCTAAAAAATAGATTTTAAAATAGAAATCATATGTACAACAATTATTCCATTTTCTAACATTGTTATTTTAGAATTATGTACATCGAAAAATAATATATATGAATAAACAGAAATATCCGCGCTATATTATTTGCCATTCTTAAAAATTCATCCGCAATCAAAATACCCACTAAAATCTAATTTGCTCAGCAGGTTTAACATGAGCGAACCATTGTCCAATTACTTGGTTATGATGATCGATAATTTGGGATGCAGATAAGATTGTGGAGTCGTATGTACTATGTCCATCTTCTACAAGAGTAAGATCATATCCAAGACTATAAGCACGTCTACATGTTGCATCCACACAAATCTCAGATTGAATTCCTGTCACTACAATTTGTGTTATATTTCTTTCGTCTAGCTCCTGTTGCAGATTCGTTCTATGAAATGAATCTGGGTGATTTTTCTTAAGAACAATATCCTCTGCTAATGGAGCTATAGATTTATGAATCCCCCAACCTAAAGTCTTTGGTTCAAGTGGTGAACCAGCTTTCCCATTATACTTCATATAAAAAATAGGTGCTTGAGCAGATCGAGCTTTTGAAATTAACAACTGAATATTTTCTAACAATTCCTTTCCTTTATATAAAGGTTGCTTCTCTTGAAAAGAACCTGTTTGTACATCAATAATGAGTAATGCTGCACAATCTCTTCTCATAAAAAATACCTCCAAAACATTTCTTTCTAATACAATTTCTAAACATGTTCACTTAAAAAACTCCCGTTTTTAAGTGTGTCCAAAATATATGATTCGATTACTCATCATTACGAAATGAAATTAGCATTTGAAGGATAGCGTTGCATTTCATATCTGAGTTTTTAATAAGAAATGATCCCCATACATAAACCGATCCCCTTCTTAAGAATCTCTAATTTTCTATAAGACAAGCAAAAAACATTCATCCCTAATACTTAGGGATGAATGTTTTTTTACGACTATCAAGATTTCTTGATAGTCGTAAAGCTATAAAAATCCAAATAACTTGGATAATGAATGACGTAATATAAACTAATGTACAAAGTCTTTCTTTTTAAAATCATACAAACTTAATACGAGAAAAAGTGCAAAGTGTACAAACGAGATGCCTACTCCTAAAAGCACACCATCATGATTCAAAATTTTCTCATGAAACTTTGTATAACCAAAGATGAAATATGGAATAACAGATAACGCTTCTGTATACATGGATTTCTAACTAAATTACTCTATTTCTATTCTGCATTTAAAATTATGACTCTTCCAAATACCATTGAGCTAATGATTACCTCAATCCATTACTGCCGCAAAGCGTCATATACATACGGGTCTTTTGGTTTTTCAATTTTTTCAACTTTACTTACTTTCACAAGCGGAAACAATGTTCCTTTATATGTTGTTTCATCTAGTAATCCCGTTATTTTGACCCATGTCTCTTCTGGGAACTGTTTGATTTCCTCACCAGATACAATCATTCCCCATACTGAAGCGTCTGCAATACAACATGTAATACCATACCTGGCAACTACTGTTTTATCTCCTTTTACTTCTTTATCGTTATAAATAAAACCTGTAATTGTAATTTGTTTCCCTTTAAATCCAAGAACATCTTTTCCGATTATATTCATTGTTTGAATATAGTTTTTATCATCTATTTGTATTTCCTTCTGGTTCATTATCGTTTTCTCTAACTGTTCTGGTGACTGTTCTGATGTAGGTAGATTTTGAATTGGCTCTTCTTCTTGATCAACTAATAATTCTTTCCAATCAGAACTAATCTGTTTCGTTTGTGGTACTTTCTGCTCTACACTTTTTGCCTGTGCACTCTGATTCATTCCCCTGTTCGCTGCGAGACTACCATTAATTGTTACGTTGGAAAATAAAAACGCACTTACAATCGGAATAACAAACAGTGCATATAGAAGAACAATCTTCATTCTTGATTTTGGTAGTACATGATGCTCACAACAATGACAGTCCTTTTCTTTTTCTTCTCCATTTTTCCATACTTGTAAGCACCCTAGAAGCAGAAATACAGCAAAAGCCACATATGTAAACTTCGTCATTTTGGGAGCAATAAAGTGATCAATATTTCCTGTTACAAGCAGTTTAAATAACAGCATCGCTAAACCGATTAAAATAATGCCGCGGATATAACGATGAAATACTTTTCGTTCTTGATTACTCATTTTTCTCCCCCCTAATCACATTACCAACTGAACAACAACATACACAGACATAATTACACTCCCAATCAAAAAGAATACAAATTTATTTTTGAAATAAGCAAATAACATAAACGTATTTTTAAAATCAAGCATTGGACCGAATACAAGAAATGCTAACAATGCTTTGATTGAAAATATATGTCCAAAAGATGCAGCAATAAAAGCGTCTGCAGCAGAGCAAAGAGATAACACGTAACCAAATCCCATCATCACTAATGGTGAAAACATCTCACTATGTGCTATTACATCAAGCGCATTCCGATCTAAAAACGTTTGAAATATACTTGCCAAACAAGCGCCCATCAATAAATATTTTCCCGTATCAAAAAACTCATCAACTGTATGACTGGCAACATCTTTCCAGCTCTTTTGGTTATTTTCATGTGCCGAGATAGTGGTGTCTTTTAAAACATTTTTCCCACGATAGCAATAATACACAGCAATTCCAATTAGAAGGGCAACAAGAACTGTTATTCCAAAACGAGCATATATAACAGCGGTATTTGTTTGAAATGCATAAAATGTTGATAAAAATACAATCGGATTCATAATTGGAGCACTTACTAAAATGACAATACCGATATGAAGAGGTAACCCTTTTTGAATGAGCCTTCTAACGATAGGTATGATGACACATTCACACATCGGAAATATAATGCCTACAAAGACAGCTGGAATCATCGCTACAATAGGAGATTTAGGTAATACCTTTTGAATCATATCTTCCGTAACAAACACTTGAATAATAGATGAGACGATAACACCTAATAAAATAAACGGTACTGCTTCAAAAAAAATACTTAAGAAAATTGTATTCACATTCAGCCATTCTTTCGGAATACTCTTATGTAAATTTGCTAAGTTTGTGAAATCTACAAAAAATAATAAAAAAAGAAAAATAGCAATGAGAAGTGTACCAATTAACTCCTTTGATATTCTATTAAAAACCAAATTCCTCGCCTCCACTTTATTCATATTTAAACATATGCTTGTCCTCTTTTTCTATGACAATTCCCAAACATTTTTCACATTTCATTTCTATTCACAAATCGTAATCATTATGATTTATTCTTGCATTTCTTTTTAAAGTCATTTATCATAAAACGTAATGATTACGATTTAAGGAGAGGAATATACAATGAAAAAAGTACCCATTACCGTATTAAGTGGTTTTTTAGGTTCTGGAAAACAACATTATTGAATCATATTTTGACAAATAGAGAAGGCTTAAAAGTAGCTGTCATTGTAAATGATATGAGCGAAGTAAATATTGACGCCGCACTTGTGAAACAAGGAGGCTTTTCTCGTACAGAAGAAAAATTAGTAGAAATTCAAAATGGCTGTATCTGTTGCACACTTCGAGAAGATTTAATCATTGAAGTAAACCGTCTTGTAGAGGCAGGGGATATTGACTATATTGTGATTGAATCTTCCGGCATTAGTGAACCTATCCCTGTTGCACAAACATTTACGTATATAGATGAGGCACTAGGAATTGATTTAACGAACAAATGTCGCCTTGATACAATGGTTACTGTAGTCGATGCCAATCGATTTTGGGATGATTTTGCAGCTGGTGAAAGCTTATTAGATCGAAAGCAAGCAATTGATGAAAGCGATACACGAGAAGTTATCGATCTACTAATTGATCAGATAGAATTTGCAAATGTTATTCTTTTGAACAAAGTGGATTTACTAGAAAAAGAAGATATTCTCGAACTCCATCTTCTATTACAAAAATTAAATCCTAGTGCAAAAATCATTGAATCTTCATTTAGTGCAGTACCACTAAATGAAATTTTAAATACAAATTTATTTAACTATGATGAAGCAAGTCAATCAGCTGGCTGGATTCAGGAGTTAAATAGCGAACACCATACACCAGAAACAGAAGAATACGGCATTAGTTCCTTTGTTTATCGCCGTAAACGTCCATTTCATCCTGTTCGACTTATGAATTGGTTAAAAAAATGGCCTTTGGATGTTGTAAGAGCGAAAGGTTTTTTCTGGCTTGCATCTCGTAATCACATGATGGGGCTTCTATCTCAAGCTGGCTCTTCCATTATCATCCAAGGAGCTGGTGAATGGATTGCAGCATTACCAGAAGCTGAGCAGCAGCAAATACTTATAGAAGAGCCAGAAATACTAAAAAATTGGGATGAGCAATACGGAGATCGCATAACAGAGCTAGTCTTTATTGGAGTTGAAATGAATCAATATGATATTGAACGCTCTTTAGATACATGCTTATTAACCGATGAAGAAATGAGACAGGATTGGGATGATTTTGTTGATCCAATCCCTCCTTTTACCGTGGCATCCTAATGCAAAGTAGAAAAACAAGATGGTTTCCCTAAAAGGTTACCATCTTGTTTTCGTTTGTTCTTTAGAGTTACTAGGCTTATTTATTACATTAGCCCATATAACAAGTACAATTGTACTTATAACAACAAAAATCCCATACCCAATCCCTGCAGCATCACCAATTGATTTTAGTCCAAATGGTAACAGAGCGGTAGTGATTCCTATTACGTAAGAAAAAATCCCAGATATTTTTGCAAGTTTCTCTTTATCCCCCACGAAAGTCTCTTCTTGATATCCTGCAATGAGAAATAATCGCTTTTTTATATGAATTTGGTATCCCATAATAATGATTAACATGCCTACAAGAAAGCTGATTATAAATCCACCGATCATCAAATCCCTCCTTTACAATATTTTACCATAATTATAACTATTACATGTCTATCTTTAATATTAAAAAATTCTGTTTATTTTTAATATTACTCGTGATATATTACATATTGTATTCAATATTTTAATTAAATTCAGAAAGGAGGACCCAGCTATGGATTCAGGAAGATTGAAAGGCATTATTATGGTCATTACAGGTGCTAGTTTATGGGGATTATCCGGGACCGCTGCACAACAACTGTTTCAACAAGAAAATGTTTCTACAGAATGGTTAGTTACAATTCGATTACTTATATCCGGAATTATTTTGCTCTTATTCTCCTCATTTGGCAGTAAAAAATCAGAAGTACTTGGCATTTGGAAGCAAAAAGCCGAGGCAAACAAAATAATTCTGTTTGGATTGTTAGGTATGCTTGCTGTACAATATACCTATTTTGCTTCTATTCAGGAAGGAAATGCTGCAGTCGCAACATTGTTACAATATTTAGCACCAATATTTATAACTGTTTACCTTATCTTTAAATGGAATATTCGTCCTACTAAAATCGATTTTATTTCTATCGTACTATCTTTAATCGGGACCTTTTTCTTGCTAACGAATGGATCCATTGATAATTTAGCTGTTTCAACACCAGCTATCGTTTGGGGCATTTTATCCGGTTTATCACTAGCATTCTATAGCCTTTATTCAAAGGAATTATTAGAGAAATGGTCTTCATCTGTCATTGTTGGATGGGGGATGATTATTGGAGGAGTTGGTGTAACCGTCTTACATTTTCTCTCCACGAACGAGTTTATCTTATTATCTGGCATGAAATATTTTCATCCTAACAATCTTTTTCTCATTACATTCGTTGTTATTTTCGGCACACTCATCGCATTTTATTTATATTTAGACAGCATACGATATCTTACACCGAAAGAAACTACATTATTTGGTTGTACAGAACCACTTGCAGCTATCATTTCTTCTATTCTCATTTTGCATGTTCCGTTTCAATCATTTCAATTTTTAGGCGCTCTTTGTATTATTGTAATGGTACTTGTACTAAGCCAAAAGCCAGATGAAGGAAAACCGAAACTACGACTTGCCGTTACGAAAAAACAAAACATAAAATGAAAGGAACTGTTCGATCATGCCTATTCCTCAAAACTATCGAAAGCAAGAAAGAGTATCTGCTAAATCCCTCGTTTTAAACCAACTACAAGATTGGATTATTGAAGGTGTTTTACAACCTGATGAAAAGATTAATGATGGAGAGCTAGCTGAAGCTTTAGGTGTGAGCAGAACACCGGTTAGAGAAGCACTGCAAGTGTTAGAACTTTCAGGACTGGTCGAGATGGTTCCAGGACAAAAAACAAAAATCGCCCCTATAAAATTAGAAGATGTATCTGTCATTTATGAAACGATCGCTGGTCTTCATACCATTATTGGAAAACAAGCAATTCATCAAATAAACGACACCGACCTGATAAGACTTTCTGAAATAAACGAGGCATTTCAAAATGCTATAGATGAAAAAAATTCAAAACAAGCATTAAACTTAGATATACAATTTCATAATACAATCGTATCAATCGCTAAAAATACATATATCGAGCCTTTCTTAGCAAACATACAACTTCATGTGTTACGTCTTGAATACCTTTTTTTCCAAAACTTCATTCCTGCACGTAAATCGATTGAAGAGCACAATTTAATAATTGAGGCATTAAAAAACCAGGATGCAGCACAAATAGAACAAATCATGTCTCAAAACTGGTTACGACCAATGAAAGAAATCCAAAAAATAATCTCTATGAAATAATGAAAAGAGCCGTTTACGTGTTCTCTCAACGCAAACGGCTCTTCCTTTACAATTCTATATAACTATGCGCGAATCTCGGCATATTTCTCAATGTCCCTATACTCTTTTTCTAGTTCCTCTAAAGAGAGCTCGTATAATTGTCGATCGAGAATTTTAAACACACCCGCCCCAATTAACTGATCAATTAACTGCCTCTTACGATTTTCAACAGCAAAACGGAGTTGACTACTCATCTTTTAAAAACTCCTTTCTACAATCATTGAAAATGATAATCTCTATCAATTACCACTTTGATTATAAAAGATGATATTTTAGAAGTAAAGTAATATCATGAAATATTCACCTTACAAACTGTTTGTGGCCACATTATATATATGTATGTTTCCTAAGATGGTTTATGACACTTTTTATCATCTTTTTTCTTTCATACTTTGCAAAGTGGTTCTTTATGTTTTTTCTCCAATTTTAAAAGCAAACAAACTTAAAACAAGAGATACCGCGTGTCACTTAGCATATGCCCAGCATCTGATAAAAGTGCTAAACTATTCGTTACAAATCCGCCAATGACTTCAGCAATCATTAATGCTTTTTTATTTTGTGAATGACCATGATGATGTGAATGTCCCATGTGAATTTCCTAAAAAAATAATTCCTGCATTCTATTATGTGACAGACCTTACCAATTTATCCAAGTCTATTCACTTATATCCCTAGCCACGATCCACCCCTTACTTATACCCCTTTCGTTATTCCTACTACCATTTCCTTTTTTCTCAACAAAAAATAAGACTACTTCTTTTTCTTTCTCATATTGTTTAATACTGTTAAGAAATGAAAAGGAGGATATAAAATTGAAGCGATTATTCCTTTGTATGGAACGTGAACTTCTTGTCGTGGAAGAAAGAAATGAAGAATTTCAAGTTCAATATCACTTACAAAATATGCAACCTACTTGTATTGCGGTTGACCCATTTCAACCAAATCGTATATATTGCGGAACATTTGGTCGGGGATTATGGTTAAGCGATGATCGAGGTGATTCTTGGAGACCAATTGGAGATTCTTACTACTATTTTGACTTTCCTAAAGAAGATGGCATTTTACATTCTGCTATTACTTCTATCGCTATCAATCCCTTAAAACAAGTTAATGGCTATGGGATTGTTTATGTAGGAACAGAACCTAGCGCTTTGTTCTATTCCGAAAACGGTGGTGAAACATGGAAAGAGTGTAAAAGTATGAAATTATTACTTTCTTCATATACATGGGCATTTCCACCACGTCCATTTACACATCATATTCGTTGGATTACAGTTGATCCAAATAAGCAAGATACGATCCATGTATCAATTGAAGCCGGAGCTGTTATTCAAAGTAAAGATAATGGACAAAATTGGGAGGATAAAAAATTCGGCGCTCCTATCGATGCTCACCAACTACTTATGCACCCTCAGGCTCCTAATCGCCTGTATGCATCATGTGGCGACGGATTTATAGGCGGACCTGACCGTGCATATCTTGAAAGTTATAATAGCGGGCACAGTTGGACTTCTTGTAGCGAAGGTTTAGAACATCACTATTTATATAGTATGGCTATCGATCCTGGTGATTGTGATACGATACTTGTCTCTGCTGCACCAAGTGCTGACCTAGCTCACCATCGTATACCTTATGAATCTTATATTTATCGAAAAACAAAAAACACTCCTTTCCAAAAAATGCAGCACGGGCTACCGTCAGCAATCGGAACTGTCATCTCTATGCTTGCAACAAATCCTGCCGAACCTCATACATTTTATACTTTAAATAATAATGGTGTATTTCAATCTTTAGATAGCGGGCAAACTTGGGAGCAATTAAGCATTCCTTGGAAAGAAGAATATAAAACACAGCACCCTCACGCTTTATTAGTTACAACTTCTTAATAAAAGAAAAAGGACTGCTTATTTATCAATACAGTCCTTTCCTTTTTTATTTCTTTAAATCAATTACGATATCATCTAAAACAATATCTTTACTTTTTGCTTCTTTTTTAGGTACTTCAATCTTCTTCTCTTTTCCACCACTCATTTCTACCCCGCCATGGTTTTCAGGAGTATGAACTCGCAAATTAATCCGGGGAGTAATAATTAGTTTCGTTGCATTTTCATGTAGCTTTTGAAATGTATCACTCCAATGAATATTATAGAAATCCTTACCTGATCCACCATTTCCTTCTCCAGAATAATGATTACCTAAATCATCTTTAACTTCCAACTCAACATCTACAGCATCCCATTCCTTCCTTGTATTTTTAGAAACTTCTTGATTGTAATAAAGAATAAACGTTATCGGTGACACTGCCACCTTTTCCATATTTACTTTTACGCCTTCTTTTTCGGAACTTCCACTAATTATTTTTTCTTTACTATCCATTGCCTTTACAGTAAGAGCAAAATTCCAATTCCCTTTTATTTCTTTCTTTTTATCCGGTATTTCTATTTTGTCTATATTCCATCTAAGGTTTATTTTGTCTTTTTTATTACTGCTATGATGTGTCGTTGTCGCCATACCTACATACTTTTTATCTGCAACTTTAGAAATTTGAGAACTTCCTGTTCCTCCATCAGACCCCATTATATCTAACCCACCTAATATAATTGGGTCATCTCCTAAATCTTGCTCACTTTCCATTGAATATGTTATTGATACAGTTCGTCCATCAGAAATCACATCATTGATTGTTATTTTAATCCCATTACTTTCCCTCACCATATTTAACTCAGTAGAAAATTCTTTATAATTTTCATAAAGTCCCGTTCTACCATTATCTAAAAATCGAAAAATATTACCTACAATCGGAAGCCCTCCTGCATAAGTAGGAAATCCAATTCCAAGTGTTGCAACTGACAACCCTACTAAAATAGATGCAACAGCGACACCCTTTTTCCAGTTCTTCGTTTTTTTCTTTATATATATAGCCTGTTTTAAGTTACGTTTCACTTTTTCCTTTTCAAATTCATAAGCCTTCATTTCCTCTAATTCTTTTTCATCTATATCAATGTCATTTAACAGCTCGTAAATGTCTTTCATATTACACTACCTCCTAAACTAAGATTCGTAGCATTTTTTTGTAATTTCTTTTTCCCTCGATAAATCCGATTATCTATCGCCGCTCGCGTTAAACCGAGCTTTTCTCCTATTTCCTCCGTCTTTAACCCTAGAAGAAATTTCATGATAAAAATCTTTTGATCTATAGGCTCTAATTGATTAATTAACTTTATCAGTTCATCCCTATCTTCCATTATAATCAGTTCATCTTCTATCGATTTTCCTGTATTTACATCAAAATCATCTGAGGTAACCTCAACTTCCTTAATGGATTTTCTGTAGTAATCAATTGCTTTAAACTTAGCAACCGCTGCAATCCATTTCTTAAAATCTTCCGGCTCTCCATGAAACTTGTTTGCATTATTCCAAACTGAAAGAAAAATATCATTGATACATTCGTCTATAAGTCCATCATTTTTAAGCGGAATAAGAACCTTATGTACGATTGCTTTTATTAATGACAAATAAGTATCGACAATAAACTCTAACGCATCTTCTTTTTGTCGCTGCAGCCTTTTTATAAAATTTTTCTCATTTGATTTCATTTCGCAATTCCCCTTATTTTTTTGTAAAAGCTTTTACACCTTATATAACGTACAGGAAAATTTTTTCTCTCATATTTATAATCATTTTTTCATTTTCACAGAGTAAATGTGTTTCCACATATACAATAAACCTTCGATACACTAGAAATATACTGATGGTTTGCTTGCATTTGATTATTTAAATTTTACGTTTATTCAAGAAATAGAAAATGAGCTTAGAATGGATTTATCCTAAGCTCACTTTATGAAAAATATTAATCCGCATATTCTCTATTTTCTGTATCAATTGACCACCCAATGATAGTCGCACAATCTCTTCCCTTCCATTCAAGCACATTCGCTAATGCAGGTTCAATCTGAAGAGAATCTCCTTTATGCAGTACTTCAAGTAAAGATTGATCATCATCAAACGTTTGCTTATCACACTCTAACACACCGTCTGTCGCCAAAACAATATGATTCATTCCCTTCTCTAATCCACGAACCCCAGAAGTGAAGCAGGGCGAATTAGCAGCAAAAACATTTTTCCTTCCAATATATTCATAAAATTTACGTTTATTTAATCTCCCTTTTCCATTCTGTAATTGTTCCGAATGAAATAAATAAGCAAAGCACTCTCCTACTGATAACCAATATAAAAATTCACCTTTTCGTAAACAAATTAAGCACGCGAGTTCTTCATTCTCTTGTTCACATTTCTCAATAAATAACTCATCTGTAAATAACGCTAATAAATACATATGTGTATGATGAAACGCAAGATGAACTGGATATGAGAATAATTCTTGTAATTTCTCTTTTCTTTCAGAAATTGCTTCTATTATATAATGTATATTTTTCGTTTTATGATGAGCATCAAAGATCATAACAAATTCAAATTCTAATTGCGGATCCCACCAAGCTAGTACTGCATCTCCTCTTTCATACGCATCACTCTCTTGATTCCCGCCATATACACCAACTGAAAGAGGACCACATTTTTCAACATGTATTTGGTCTAAATACATCTTTTCATGACTAATCCATTTAAATGTATTCACTTCTATCATCCTCTCTCTTGCTATTTGTATGCCTTTACATTAAGAGTACCGTATATTTCAAGAAAAATAAACTTTTTCAATAATTTTTATGCAAATAAAGGAATTTACTTCTTGTAAAACGAATATATCGTATTGTAAGATATAAATAAAAAACGGAGGAATATTATCATTATGAAGAACATCAATCAAAATTGGGAAACCATTTATTATCATTTACGGTATGAATATGAAGATAATCTTTCTCACCAAGCCATTCGGATTCTTCAAATCATTTCCCGAGAAACGGAGACTACAATTGGTAAAGTTGCATCTGAATTAGGCTTATCTCATAATACAGCATCAGAGCATGTGAAACGCCTTATTCAAAAAAGATTCGTTATAAAGGAGCGAAATAAACAAGATGAACGAGTCGTTAATCTAACATTGACTACAGAAGGTAAGGAAGCGTTAACGAAACATACATTATTAGATGAAGAAAAATTAAAAATATTAGAATCTCAATTTTCAAAAGAAGAACAGCAATTAATCGAAAAGGCTTTTTCATTACTAGCAAAGGAGTCAAAATATGCATTTCCTCGTTAAAGTAATCGTTTCCGCCCTCATCATCGGTGGTGTAACTGAGTTTGCCAAACATTATAGTACAATTGGTGGTTTTATCGCTGCCCTTCCACTTATCAGTTTGCTTAGCTTGTTTTGGCTTTCATTTGAAGGTGGGAGCAAACAAGATTTAAGTCAATTTACTTTAGGAGTATTATACGGCTTTCCTGCATCAGCACTTCTATTATTTTTTGTTTATATTGGATTAAAAAATTCTTTTTCACTCAGTACCTCTGTACTATTCGGTGTAGGCATTTGGTGTATCGTATTTGCTTTTCAAAAAACATTTCAATCTTAGTGGAGGCTATTACCATGAATCGTTTTGTAAAAGTACGTGGAAAGAAAATAGAAGTTTGCACAATGGGAAATGGCTCTCAGACCGTTGTAATTCAAACAGGGATGGGATGTTCCTTTTATGATTGGTTCCAAATTGCAGAGAAACTTTCTTCAAATTATACCGTAGTTCTATTTCATCGCCCTGGTTATGGGAAAAGTGAACTTGGTAACGAACCACGTACAACACTACAAGCAACAAAAGAATTACAGGAACTATTACATATGTTAGCTATTCGACAACCCATAATTTTAGTTGGTCATTCTTATGGAGGGTTATGTGCGCAACATTTTGCTATGGTACACCCCAATCAGTTAAAAGCTTTGATTCTTGTTGATTCTACTTCTGTAAACTTACATCGATTAGATGAACTGGATTTACCTACCTCTGGTCAAACCGATTCGGATGATATATGGCTACAAAAATATAGGGATTATTCCAATATGAATGCAGAAGCACTTCGTGCAGAACTAGACTCTACATTAAATCAATACAGTCACTTGTCACCATATAAACAAAAACAATACGTGAAATTCCTTACATCACCTTTCTTATATAAGGCTACTACTTCTGAACTTTCAGAGTGGAAATCTTGTGCACATAGAATAAAACAACTTAGAGTCACATTAAAAACACCATTAATCGTCATTGGAAGAGATCCCAATCATTCTATCGGGCAAATGATTCAAGTGGGAATGCCTAATGAAGAAGCTAAAAAGCTTGAAAAAACATGGCAAGAACTTATTCAAGAACAACGTATGCTCTCCCAAAACAGCCGATATATTCTCGCTCAAAATGCTAGTCATGGAATCGAAAGTGATCGCCCTGATATCATAATTCAGGCAATCCATTCCTTCGAAGTAAGTGACGTACATGCCCCTGAAAACAATGAGCATTCTAGAATTAAATAAACATGCAAAAAAGAAAGCAGCCTTCACTGCTTTCTTGCCTTTTCATCTATTCATAATCTTCCTCGTCTTCATCACCATCATAATACGAGTTTCCATTATTCACATATATAGGTCCATTCGCAACATCAACACGAAGTACCCATGCCCAAGGTACAGCTAAGCGTTTATGTAATGCCCGCCAAAACCCTATTGACTTTCTTTCATACTCCTGGAACTCCTGAAGTATATCCTTGTAGGAGGAACCGTCTAGCTGAATATTTGCTTCTAGTAAACGAGAATAGGCATAGTGCTGTAATTCGAGTTCGGCAGCAACTTCCATCTCTTCTGGTGTTGCCATACCAATGATCGTTCCATCAGGTGGCACAATTTCATATACGTTATGAACTTCAATGAGCCCTTCTGGATGATCTACTAACCCCTTCTCTTTCTCAAACATGTAAACAGCCTCCTTTATCATGCATTTTTTTTATGTTACAAAAGCATACTTCTCTAACAAACCCGTTCTTTCCTGCTTTCTCGATAAAATTTTACAAATTATTCACATGATGACTTGTTTCTATATTTTAGTGCGCTCTTCTACTCTTGCAGTAGAAAGTAAACTCTCTTCATTAAAAGTCAATTTATATACATCTGGCATGTCGAGTGTTTTCCAAAAATGATAATCATATGTAGAATCAAAATAATTCATTATTAATACCATAATATTTCCATGGGTACCAACTACAATATTTTTCCCTTTATATTGTTTTAATATATTTTGAATACATGTAACACCACGCTTTTGTGCAATATTATTTGATTCCCCGCCTTTAAACGAGAAGATGGGATTCTCCCACACCTTCATAATTGCTTCCTCAAAATCTTCTACCGGTTCTTTACTTAGTAGTCTCTCACGCAATTCTTCTTCAATTTGTATTGGCAATTGGAATTGGTTTGCAACCCCTTGAACCGTTTGAATCGCTCTTTTGTATGGACTAGAGATTACAACATCAATTTTCTCTTCTTTTAATAACTCTGCCACACTTTGCGCATCATTCCGTCCTTTTTCGGATAATGGACGTTCTCTTTCTTCCGGTGTATATATAGAATGGGCGTGACGGACAAAATATATATGAGTCATGAAAATCCTCCTTTTATTTCCTCTTCTATCCCATTGATTCTATTAGATATAGACCAATTCCTTTCAATATTTTTTGCTGTATAACAAACAAAAGGCACTTCATGAAAAAAGCACCTTTTGTTTACATAATAAAATTATATTGTTATAACTTTTTTCTAAATTCCTCACTCATTACTACAGATCGAATAAAATAATCTAAGTTATTCTTAAGTTTTTGTAATTCCATAGAATCTAAATCATTAGACATAAAGACTATTTCAACCTTGTTTCCTTCTTTATCTGTACCATAAAAACTATTTGTCAATACAAATGGAGTTGAACCTCCTTTTTTACCAGCATGTTCATATATACTATCTCCAACAGTCCCATTAAAAATCTTCTCAATCTCATCTTGCATTGGCTTTGGAAAAGCAGTTCTATTATTGATTTTCCCTATTAGACTCATGTAGTCTTTTGCAGTTGCCCTTACTAGCCTATCAGACCAAATACGTTGAAATTCCATGTCAACTTTTAATGGTATATTGTGTTTTTTCCATTCCGCTTCATCTTTCATCCATTCATGTATTTTCAAAGCATGCTTTCTATATTCATCCATAGACATTTTACGTAACACTTCTAATGATTGATCTTTAGGTACATTCAGTTCTTTTTCTACATACCCTCTCATATATAAGGGGGATGTATATGGATAGAATGCATCATGGCTATTTAGCTCTAATTCTTTTAAGCTATTATTTATTCTTTCGAGTCCTAATTTTTCTAATAAATAGGTTGTATTTGCATTAGAACTAAAGTGAATCATACCTCGGGCTACTTCTTCTAAAGAAAGCTTTTCATTTTTTATTGCATTTCTTATTTTTGCATCCTCTAACCATGCCGGATGCGCTCCAGCATCTGTGTCTGGTACGTAGTATTTTTCTAAATCTTGTAATGGAATTTGCTCCTGTGGATTTATCTTTTCTTCTGAAACTTGTTTTGCAAATTCCACTGCTACTACTATTTTTGCCATACTTGCTAACGGTAGTTTTTTATTCTCATTCACAGTAGCTAAAATTTCACCATTTCTTCTAATCATTAATGAACATGTTTGCTCATTCTTATGCTCTTTTATGTAATCTAGCACATAGTTTGGATCTTCTTTTGAATAGTAATATTCCATAATCGCTAAAATCGCTATGATGATTGCTATAATAATAAAAATACTCCATCCTATAACCTTTAACACCTTCACTATATTGCTCCCCCTAACAAAATACCTTTTATCAATATATTCATTATATCAAATATATAAGGGGGGGTTTATGTAAAAAATCCAGTATTTTGCTAGAAACACACAAATGAAATAGCCCTCACTCAAGAACAAGGGCTACTCTATCTCACACGAAGTCACCTCTCCGTTTAATACAACCACTATATCAGACCGCTGTTCATCCGTAAAACGCTTTAAATTAGGTGGTCCAATCACAACAGATTCTTTAATAGGTGCAAGATCCTTAGCTAAATGTTCAGCATTAACACCGTAAGCGACTTGGAATACTTCTGGTGGGGTCATTCTAAGGACATCTGAACCCTCAGCTGTTTCAAATTGATCATTATTGAAGAAGAGATGTAAATGGGCTTCTTCTGATACAGCCGTAATCCAGTGCCACCAACCCATTGGAATAAATACCGTTTGCCCAGCTTTCGCTCGATAATTTTGCAGTTGATTCGTTTCTGGATTTAAAATAGAAGTAATTGCTTCTCCAGAAACGATGACATCTAATTCCCAAGCGTTTGGATGCCAATGTGGTTCCCTCATATGACCTTTCGTCATAAAAAGATCGACAAACGCTCCTCCAATCATTGCTGGTAATTGTGTTGAAGTCACTTCATAAGCAATATTTTTATCATCTCGTTTAAAAAATATATTTTCCCGTGAGTCAAAGAAAAGATTTGGTGTCCCAGAACTTTTCTTTAAGTTTTTATTATCTGGAACATATCCTGAATTAGCCATTCGATCCCTCTTTTCTATTCCCAACATTTCATACTTAACATTGTATCGTATGGAAGAAATCAAACTGATGTGCCTATCTACTATCGTTTTTACATAACAAAAAAACATGCTCCACAATGCTAGCATGTTTTGTGATATCCTTCACATTGTTTAACTAAAAAATAAACCTCTTTACTTACCATGATGTAACATTAAATCGCCAAGTTCTTCTTCAATATGATTTAACTTTGCAATCCCTTCTTTCCATTTGTGGATATAACGTGAAACTCCAAAAACAAATAAAGCAATAATAGTAGAAAGAATAATACCATATACGATAGCTACTGTACTCATAAGTTACACTTCCTTGTAATAGGTTATACATTTATTATATTCCTTTTTTTGATGAAATAGTGGAAATTCAAGTTATTGTAACAAAATTGATTTTTCTAATTATACAAAAAAACACCCTAATAGGAGCAACCCTAAAAACATTAAGATTCCTCCTATATTTAAATATTACTCCACACCAACAGAAACTGTTTCTGGCAATGTACTTCCACCATCAATTACAATGTGTGTTCCTGTTATGTAACTTGATTCGTCAGATGCAAGGAATCCAGCTAATTGTCCTACTTCTTCAATTTTCCCTAAACGTCCTAACGGAACACCTGAAGCGATTCCATCAATAACACTATTCGGTTCATTTGGATCAGACTCATTTGCAATTTGCTCTGCCATTGGCGTCATAATATAGCCTGGACAAATCGCATTTACCGTAATATGATGCTTGGCTACTTCACGTGCTAACGCTTTTGTAAATCCCCAAATAGCGGCCTTGATTGTCGCATAAGCTGTTTCTCCTTCATCTGCAACTAGCGTTCCTGTTACAGAAGACATGTTCACGATTTTTCCATAGTTTTTCTCAATCATATATGGCAAGACTGCTTTAGAGAAGTTCCACACACCGTTAATATTTACTTGAAATTGAAAATCACGCATTTCATCTGACATCTCTAAAAAGTTAGCAAGACGAATAACTCCTGCGTTATTCACTAATATATCAATCTTCCCATATTTTTCGTATACATCTTTTGCTATTTCTTTTACAGCTGCAAAGTCAGTTACATCTACTTCGTAACTAGCTGCTTCTAACCCCTTACTAACAATTTCTTTTGCTGTTTCATGAACCTTTTCTGAAATATCAACAAGTAATACTTTCGCTCCTAATTCAGCAAATACATGGGCAATTCCAGCACCATTCCCCATTGCAGCACCGGTAACAAAAGCAACTTTTTCATCTAATTTTCTCATTTCATAGCCCCCTTATGATTTGTAGAAAACTTTTCCAATAACTTTATCATACCAAATATTTCCTGTGTTTTTTTATTTCTTTCATTTGTTAAAAAATGTTCAAAAAGAAAGGCTGTCATAAAAATGACAGCCTCATACATACCTTTTCAAATACTATTCTATTAGTTTTTCTTCGCTTCTATTTTTTCTTGTGCATTTTCAGCTTTATCCAATACTTCTCCAGCTTTCTTCTGCTTTTCTTTTACTTCATCAATACTATCTACCGCTTTAATTACTTTATCAATTCCTTCTTCGTCCACTTTTTTCTGCTTTGCAATTCTTTCCTTTTCTTTTTCTTCAATGTCTTTTGCCTTTTGAAGCATATTTTCTGCGTTTGACTTTACAGATTTCTCAAGGGATGCATCCTTTTTCGTTTGTAATACTTGGTTCGCGTCATCCTTTGCTTCTAAATATTTACCATCTTTTAACGCCGTTGCACCATGATCCATCAGGCTAGCAACTTCTTTATAGGCTTTTACCTCGTTCGTAGATTTTTCTTTTTCTGCTTTTTCAAACCACATAATTGCGTCACTATATTTCTCATCTTTTAATGCCTGCATACCTGTATCAACTTGGATATCGTAATTACTGCTACATCCAGCCACTATAAACAGTACAAAAAGCATTACAACCATTTTGTATTTCATGTTGTTCTTCTCCCTCTCTCTTGCCATTCAACATGGATTTCTAAATTTAATTTATCATAACTAAAAAACACTTTCAAAAAAGAAAAAACTTCATTTCCTTCAAAATGAAGTTTTCCTAGAAAAACATTGTACATCTATGCTGATACATCCACTTTTTTTTTCACATCCACTTGTTTCATCCCTAATAATACTACAAACAACACTCCAACACCCGAGATAATCATTACGATACTAGTTGGAATCATATCCAATAAAAACCCATACAAAATAATTCCAAGAGGCGTAATTGCTGTAGAAATTGTTTCAATTAACCCAAAAACACGTCCTAAATATTGTGGATCAGTTGTTTTTTGAACATATACTTGAAGAGGAACATTAATGGAAATGCTCGTTATTCCAAAAAGAAGCATGAAAATTATATAGTAAATAAAACTTATCACCCCTGGAATTGTAACTAATAACGGAAACGCAGTACACAAGTACAAACCTGCTAATGTAGATAAACCAATGCGAACCGTGCGAAACAAATTATTCATTTCCTTACGAGCAGATAAAAGAATTGACGCAACTAACATTCCTACGGCCAACATTCCTTCTACAACACCAAGTTGTTGAGATGATAAGCGTAAGTTTTGAACGATAATATACGGAAGTGCAACAAAAAGTGCACTACCAAAGAAGTTAATCCAAATAAAAACTTTTAACATCGTATACATATCATCTCGTCTTTTTACATATAAAAACCCTTCTTTAATACTGGATAAAAAATGAGCTTTCTTCTGTTCTGATTGTACTTTATACAGATCAAATACAATAAAGAACTGTACAATTACCGCTAAAAAAAATGTAATACCATTTAAAAGAAAAAAGAATTTCATTGAAGACAAACCAAACACCATTCCACCAATAATCGGTGCTAAAATAGTCGAAAGTGATGTCGCTGTTTGATTTAAAGAACTAGCTTGTTGAATACGTGTACTGTCAACTAAAGTTGGAATAGAAGCTGTAAAGGAAACAGAGTAAAAACCTGCACATATTGATAACAGTGCTGCAGATACATAGATGAATAGAAGCGAAATACCAAATAAAGTAGAAAATAAAAACATTGTTAACATGATAAGACTACTTAATAGGTCTGCACCAATAACAACCCACCGTCTGTTTATTCGGTCTGCCACAGCCCCTGCAATTGGTCCACATACCATTCTTGGAATTGAGCCACAAATAAGTGTAATTGCAAAACCTACTCCTGATCCTGTTGTTTTTAAAACATATAACCCCATTGCAAACGTATAAATCCCTGCACCTAATAAAGAAGTCATTTTTCCAATCATCATCAAAATGATATTTCTCGTTGCAATTTTGATTCTGGGATCATTTTGACTTATACTTACATCCCCCATTACGTCACTCTCCCCTTAAAAGTTAAATTGTGTTAAATTTATTATATAATCATTCTTCAGATTTTGACAACAAAAAGTTTAATCGTATTTAACTTTTTATGATAAAGGAGCAACAATATGGCTACTCTTGGTGAAAAAATTAAAGCATTACGAAAAGAAAAGCGTCTTACACAAACAGAATTAGCGGGCTCAGAATTAACGAAAAGTATGCTGAGTCAAATTGAAAATGGGAAAGCAACGCCTTCTATGAAGACATTACAATATCTTGCTAGTAAGCTTGAATGTGAGGCGAGTTTTTTACTGGAAGAAGATAATGAAGAAGTGGCAAAACTGCTTCCCAAAATGGAACAAGCTATAAAACATAAGAAGTTTGAAGAAGTATATCATACACTGCTACCTATTGTTCAAAAGGAACTACCGTCCACTTTAAATACAGCTCGTTTATATAAACAATTTATAAGCGCTGCTTTCCATTTAAAAGATTACAACATACATTCTTATATCGAAAAAGCCGTAGCAATTTTTCAAAAATATGCTTTATATCGTGAAAGTACACAAACAAATTTAATGCTTTGTCATGTATTATTTACACGAAAAAAATATGAAGAATGTCTAGATCTTCTTGCATCTATTCAAAAAGAATATGAAACAAAACAATTAGAAATGGACCTTATTATACAAATAGAACTTTTCTTATGTGAAGCAATTGTTTTACTCGCATACGGCAATTATGAAGACTGTGAAAAGGTTAGTTTACAAGCATTGGAATTCTCAAAAAAACATCAAGTATATTATAAAACGGATGAATTATATCGAATTCTTTCTTATCAAAAGGTATTAGTAGCTGATAAAGATAAATATTTACACTATATAAATAAATCAGAGCAATTTGCTATTTTTACAGAAGATACCATATCTATTGCAAATATAGATATATTAAAAGCTTATTACTATAACACAATAATGGATGAGTATCCTTCAGCCTTACACTATCTAAAGCTATTTAGACAAAAACTCCAAAACGAACCGACCTTTATAGAAAGCGGACTTTATTACGT
Organism: Bacillus cereus group sp. N21; assembly: GCF_016483395.1. Taxonomy (NCBI): domain Bacteria; kingdom Bacillati; phylum Bacillota; class Bacilli; order Caryophanales; family Bacillaceae; genus Bacillus; species Bacillus cereus group sp. N21. The sequence continues at coordinate 72,358 of NZ_JAEHBX010000017.1, read as the reverse complement.
AGAAAAAGGAAAAGCTCTATACGGCCTTAAACAATATGAAGAGGCATTAGAAACATTAAAACAAGCGACAATTCCGGATTACATGCTTCATCCACTGGATCAAGCATGGGTTATAACCGGAGGTGCTTACCGTGCTCTTTGTTATATGGAGCTCAAGAATAAACAAAAAGCGCTTCAAGAAGCAACCGAAGCCTTTCATGCAATACAAGAATTTCCTGATTCGACATTTACTGCGCTTATTAAAGAAACATTACAAATAATACAAAAACTTTAAAGCCACCTCAAAATGGTATATTATTCCTCCTTTTCAGCAAAAATAATAAAGATGGGAGGAATGTAAGAATGAATGTACAACGTGCAAAAGAGCTTTCCGAGTCATCAGAACAAGCGCATGTTAGTTTTCAAGGCATGCCCGTTATGATTCAACATGTTGATGAAAGCAATGAAACCGCCCGCATATATGATGCAACGAATCCAGATCGCGAATTAACAGTTCCAGTTAATAGCCTAGAAGAAATATAAGAAACTCCACTTCAGTTTTATTTGAAGTGGGGTTTTTCTTGTATGCCGTATGATTTGTCTTTCCAAATATTTTTATCATCACTGCACGAATAACGTAAATTTCTATTTTTTCAACAGTTCTCCCAATACGGTCCGTGATATTTCTCAAAACATTTTTATACTCAAAAGACATACTATTCAATCTTTATGATATGATACAATCCATAAGTATATTTGGAGGGATACGATGAGGGATACAAAGCAAAGTAACGGACCTTATTATGCAGTTATATTCACTTCCCAGCTTTCACAAGACACGACTGATTATGGCGATGTCGCTGAAGAAATGGAAAAACTCGCTAAAGGGCAACCTGGCTTTATAAACGTTGACAGCGTACGGGATGCATCTGGTCTCGGTATTACAATTTCATATTGGGAGTCACTTGAAGCAATTAAACAATGGAGAGAAAATGCAGCACATACTATAGCAAGACAAAGAGGTCGTGAACAATGGTATGAAAGCTTTCATATGAAAATATGTGTTGTAGAAAGAGAATATAATTTTCAGAGGAAAGGTTTATAATCAATGAAGAACAAAGTAGCTTTGATTGTTGTTCACGAAATATACGGCATAAATCAGCATATACAGGATGTCATATCCAGGTTTTCTTCACCACAGATAGATATCTTCTGCCCAAGTCTTTTACAGCTAGATGCTCCTTTTCATTATAATGATGAACAAAAAGCTTACTCCCATTTTATGCAAAACGTTGGATTTCAACATGGAAAAGAAAAAATTGAAGAAATGATTATACAGTTTTCAAAAAATTACCCATATATTGGACTCATAGGTTTTAGCATTGGCGCAACCATCTCTTGGCTATGCAGTAACAATCCAAAAGTTAATTTTATTATTGGCTGCTATGGCTCTCGCATACGAGACTACTCTTATATTATTCCTACATGTCCTACTCTTTTAATTTTTCCAGAAACAGAATTGAACTGTTCCATTTCTTCTCTTATTACGACATTGCAAAGACAAGACAACTCATTTCTACATATACAACAGTTCCCAGGAAATCATGGATTTCTGGATCCTTATACTACAAACTATAACGAACAATCTACAAAACAAGCATATGAAATGATTGATTCATTTCTTCTAAAAACTATAACGAAACAAATGTATTAAAGGAGTTTTGCTATGTCATTTACATTACTTTTACTTGCTTTCGTTATTCTAATCATTCTCATAACGTTAGCTTTCATTTTTACAACTCTTAAAAATCGTAAATATTTAAACCGTCCTTATCGACATTCCTTTATCGTTATGACCTTATTTCTTGGACATTGGATTTTAGTTTTGACTAGTTTTTATACATTACTCCCTGATTATATTAGCGATTTTATTTTTCTACCAATCTGGTATTTTCTTTGTATTTTAGGATTTATGGTTTTCATAAAAGAATGGAAAAATAATCGAATTATTTCTGTATCCGTCGGTGCTTTCTCTTTTATCAGTCTACTCTTCGGCATACTATTACAAGGAATTGCTAAAATGTAAGTTTGTTTTATAGGAGCTGATTTTTAAGAATCAGCTCCTTTTTCTACACGTAAATAGGAAGCATTTCGCAAACGATCGTTCCATCCATACAGGAATGAATAGATATAGTGCATAGGCTATAGCCATCCAAATTGCAAAAGATAGAACTTGTTGTGATGAAAGCGTCGAAAAAATACTAGAGGAAGAATAAAGAATGAAAGTATCTAAAAACAACCCTATCCCGGTGCCGAAAATCCCCCACCTAACTTCTTTACTTTTTCTGAATTTTGAGACGGGGTCTTACTGCCCGTTAACGCGGGATAAATAAAAAGAGGAAGAAAAGCCTAAAATCAACTTCTCTTCCCTCTATTTTTTTTATGAGATTGTATTGTCATGGAATCACAAGGTGTGTAGTAAATTTGTGGAGTTGCTTTATTAACAAGCATTGTAAAAGTAAGCAGACCAATGATGAAGAAGATAAAAACTATAAACAAAATAGCACCTATCGTTAAAAGAATCATAACACCACCCCTATTTCATTCATGATATTACACTCTTCGATATACTATGAAAGAAATCCTTGTTATATAAACAAACGTAACAAAATAATCACAATCACCCCAGTTAACACTGTTCCTAACAGGCTACGTGTATAAACAGCAACAAAGAATGTCGGAATTGCTGCAATTATATAATCCCATTGCATCGTTTTATTCATAAAGAGCACTTCAGCAAGGAGCGCCGCCAATATAGCAATTGGTATATAACTTAACCATTTTAATCCCCAATCTGGAATTTGTATTTTACTAAATACAATGAGCGGTAATAGGCGCGGAATTAAAGTAACCAGACCTGCTCCAATTAAGAGTAATAACACATCGATTCTTACTTCCATCTTTCAATCACCACCCCTATTGTCGCTGCCGTAAGTGTTGCAATTATAACTGCTACGCTTGCCGGAACGAAAAAATGTATGCTATATGCGATTATAATTGCCACAATCGCAACACTGAGATGAATGACTAATTTTGGATGACTACTCATTAACTGCAGGACAAATAATCCAATAAACATAGCTGGTAAAGCATAATCCATACCATACGTATGAGGGTTTGGTATCCACTCACCAAAAATACCACCGATGACATTCGCAATGATCCAGTTTAAATATGCTGTCACATTTAAACCAAGCATCCATCTCTCGCTTAGATACTTCTTTTTTGAAGCTTGCTGAACCGCAAGACCAAATGTTTCATCTGTAATTTGCGAGCCAATTATCATATTTTTCAAGAAAGGAACCTTCATTAAATACGGGGCAAGCGCAGCACTCATTAACAGATGACGTAGATTGACAAAAAATACGGTGAAAATAATTGCAGAAGTAGGTGCTCCAGCGGCAAACATACCAGCGAGTATAAATTGTGAGGAACCAGCATAAATCAAAGTAGACATTAATGCTATTTCTGCTAACGAAAACCCTGCTGTTTTTTCAATTACACCAGCTGCGATACCAATACTTAAATACCCTAGTACAGTTGGTAAACAATCTTTCACTCCTTGTTGAAATGTTTCATTCCCGTGCATTGTCATCTGTACTTCAGCCCTTGCCATCACTCTTCCCCCTTCGTTTCTTGCATCAAGCGTTTACCCGTTACAACGTGAACTAAATCTGCATTACCACGCCATAATGCATCTAATTTATCAGGACCAAATTCCTGTGTAATTTCTTCAACCATAATGTCATGACGAATATATTCTGTTGCGACAAGCACTAATGCTGGATCATATGTTGTAACAGCCCATGATGTACTATGTTCTGAAAAATTGGCAATAAGCACCTCTTTTCCATCTCGTGCAACAATTGTTAAATGCCCCCCCATCCGCTCTTTCACAACATCTGGAGTCATATAATTATGATGAAATGTTGTTCCTATTTTTGTTTGAGGTGCCCCAAAAAGTATCGAAAAAACAAGTACACCTTCTTGTTCCTTTTTGTGAATAAGAGGCTCCAGCTCGCTCACTTGCTGTTCCCATACAGAAATCCATAACTCTTCTTCTGCACGCTCAATAATGTTACTTATTTCCTTTAAAATTCGTTCATCCGTACGAATATGAGAGATTACATCTACTTGACGCTCCTGCTCTAAACAATTTAACTTCTGATCAAGGAAATCAAATGACTTTTCAAAATCTTGTCGCATTCGATTCATTAACTCACTTGCCGATACTGGAACGTACTTAACTGGTTCTGATGGTACTAAATGCACTGCGCCTTTATCCATCAATTTCCCAAGTACCTCATAAATCATGGAACGCGGTACACCCGTTTGTTTACTAATTTCATATCCTGTCGCAGGATAATGTTTTAATAAACCGATGTATGCTTTACATTCATATTGTGAAAACCCTAACTTTTGCAATTCTTTCATGACTTCATCCACTGTAATCCCTCACTTCAATTTACCTCTATTTGCATTTACATGACAGCGCGTACTTCAAAACGACGATTTTGCTTTCTTTACTTTTACAACTTCAAAAGTATTCTCACCTTATGTAAGTACGCCTGTATCGCATTCTTGTCCTCCGCCAGTTGGATAAAATATCGTTTCTTTTACAAATACTCGGTTTCCATCCACTCTTGTTACTTCTGTTTGACAGTTTTTTTATATGTATCCTGTAAAAATAATGCCTCTGTCATATCCCTACTCCTTTAGTAGTTATTACTATACCTACTAATATAAAAAGAAAAAAATGTATAGTCAATAAAATTCTGAATTTTGATTCAATTAACAAGAAATAAGCTATCTTTAAAACAAGATAGCTTGATTACATTTATCCCGCTGCTAATCCTCAGCGAAGGTTTTCTTCCTCTCTACTCAGAGCCCGATACATTATATTTCCATATACTTATTTAAGTTTCTCATATTCCTTCAAAGCATTTTGTAAAGTTAAAGTTAATGGTTCTGGAAGACTATCTAATGAAAACCACCCCACTTCACTAATAGCATGTTGTTCCAGATTTTCTGCTATCCCATTAGTTACTTTTGCAATATACGTCGGACATACCCAATGTGCTTCTTCTTCAGGTAAAATGTGATTCGTCACACATAATAACGATGTGAGTTCAATTTCTAACCCTACCTCTTCTTGAATCTCCCTGACAACTGTATCTTCTGCTGTTTCCATCCATTCCACTTTTCCACCTGGGAGACTCCAGTGCGCTTGCTCTGGTGCCTTCTTTCTCCGTACAAGTAATAACTTGCCTTGCTCGTTTAAAAGAAACGCTCCAACACCGACGCGTGGATGTAACTTTTGGTTCATATTAACTTCTCCTCTTAATTTGTAAGTTTTCTTGATTTTAACATAAAAATAATAGAGCTACTTTCTATCAGCTTCATAAAAAACAATAGAAAGTAGCTCTCATTGTTTCATAGATATTATTTGTTCTTTTGTATCCATTTTGTCATGATGAAGTTTGTTTTTCTCCAAATATTGTTTACACATATTCACAAAAGCTGGTAATGTTCGAATTTGATCAATATCAGAGCTCTCAATAAAACGATTCATTTGATTTGTCATTTCGTCCATACTAGAAATAACCTCTTCTTTTTCATATCTCAATCTCTCATTTTCAGCACGAAGATTTTGAAGCTCTTTCTGTATCTCATGTGTATTATTTTCTTTTGTATGCCCAGCTGCCATACTCGAAAGTTTGTAAATCCCTTCCATAAATTGATATAGTTCTTGTTTCTTGCCCTCTACACCAATTGTTTCAAAATTATCGACAATCCCTGATAATATAGTAACCAGATTATTCTCTGTCTTTTCACTTTGGACCACTATACTTTTTACTCTATTCTCCTTCTCACAAACATACTGTTCTGGCTCGTGCTTTTTCTTACGCCCCGGCTTACCCTTTTTTATATTTTCAAATGGCAGCTCTTGATTTTTTAATTTATAATACGTATTCTGCAGTTGACTTTCTGTTTTCGGAAATAATTGTAGCTTCTCTTTACTAATTGCCTTTGAAGTATCTGAAATATTTAAATTGTAATGCTGACAAAATTGATACATAGCATATAAAAGTTCTAATTCAGATTTCAACCACATCATTTGAGATTGTTCGTATGCAAATAAACCACCCATTTTTTCAATCTCTCTTTGAAAAGCTATCATTTTATTATATAAGTTCATTAATTCTGCATACGTCACATGGAACTCTCTTTCTATTTTTCTACATTCCTCTTCCACTTTCTGAATATTTTTCATTCCATTTACAATATTTTTCAAAAGATCTAGTACATGAATTGCTGTCTGTTGGTACATTTTATATTCACTCCCACTCAGCATTTTTGCAATTTCAACTTCTTCTTTGTCTTTTGTAAAAATAAAAAAATATTATGGAAATATTTTATAATATTTCTGAATTATTAGTCAAACGAACGTAAAATTGACACATTCTATTTTTATATTAATATTAGTTTATAGCAATATGAGGGGGATCCATATGGAACATAACATTTTAAAAGTCATTGCACTAGCAGAAAAACTTAAATACGAAATGCGACATAGCTGGCTTTCTAATGGTCGACAAGAGAGTGTTGCGGAACATACGTGGCGTATGTCCCTTATGGCTGTTTTAGTTCAGCCTTATTTAGATAAAGAAGTAAACATGGAAAAACTATTAAAGATGGTTATTATCCATGATCTCGTGGAAGCAGAAGCCGGGGATATTCCTGCTTTTGACACAATGAACAGCGAACAATTACAATTACAAAAACAAGAAAATGAACAAAAAGCCATTTTGAATATTAAACATACATTAGAAGGTCCTCTTGGGGACGAACTGTACAATTTATGGATAGAGTTTGAAGCAAAAGAAACATACGAAGCGAAAGTGGCAAATGCTCTTGATAAACTAGAAGTTAAAATTCAGCATAACGAAGCCGATATCGATACTTGGATTCCCATCGAACATAAAATGACGTTCCAAGTTGCCAAACATACTGACTTTGACTCATTCTTATCAAAATTACAAAAAATTATTGAACAAGAAGGCGAAAAAAAATTAATTGCTGCCGGCATTGATGTCGAGGCATGCAAACAGTAGCAACTCACTGTTTTTCATACTTTTTTGCAGATGATTAAAGAAGTATATACCGTTTTATAGAATATTAAATTACAAAAGGTGACACACATTAATGATGTACAATGTGTGTCACCTTTTAATTTTTATGTTTTCACTTTTTATGCTTGGATAACATTTCAGTTGCCATCTTTTCCTGTCAAAATCTTTTAAGATAGTTAAAGAGTTCTCTTTAACTCATAACACCATTATCTTTGAATGAATACCATTTTCCATCAATGAAATGTTTACCTATCGCCATTGCACCGTTAGACTGTAAATAATACCAATTCCCATTCTCTTGTAACCAGCCTGTTTTCATCATGCCATCTGCATTCATGTAGTACCATGTATTATTATCTTGTACCCAACCTGTTTTTATCTTAGCACCAACAAAGTAATACCAGCTTTCTTTATAGCTTAGCCAGCCATTATAAGCAGCTCCGTTTTCGCTGAAATAATGCCAATGGTTGTCAATTAAATTCCAACCTGTTGCCATTGATCCATCATAAAGGAAATAATTACCACCTGGATGTGAACCTATCCAACCTAATAGCATTTTATTATTATCTGGATTTAAAAAGTATGTCTTACCATTATATTCAAGAAAATCCCAGTGTAGCTTTCCACCTTGATGAACGTAATACCAATCTCCCTCATACTGAACCCATCCTTCATTGGTATATAGCGCACCGTCTGCTCCTAATAAGTAACCATTATATTGCTCTTCAATACGACCCGTTTTCATTTTTCCGTTTGCATCAAAGTAGTACCATTTTCCTCCATCTTGTAACCAACCAGTTTTCTTCATACCATTTTGATCATAGAAATACCATGTATTTCCCTCTTTTACCCAACCACTTTGTTGCATTTTCTGTGCTGCTTTTGGAGCATTTTGTTTCACATTCTCTTGTTTTTCTGCATGTGATACTGCAGGAACTACAAACATTGCAGACATTAAAACCGGCAAAATAACTTTCTTCATTTTCCATATCCCCTAAATAATGTTTAATTTTTGTTTTTATTTCCACAAAGAGAATTGTATTATTATATACAAATATAATCAATACTTTTTTGTAATGAAATCGTAATATTTTTAACTTTATAGAAAATATATTCATTTAAAAGTAACTTTAAATGAATTTTTGAGATATTAAACAGATTAATGTATACTTTTTATTGATTTAACCTAGAAGGACATAGATTACAATTACAAATAAGAACAATATATTATCTAAAGAGGAGGATTATTTATGATCAAAGGATTATACGAATCACATCTACCCGTTCGCAGCCTAGAAAGATCCATACCATTCTATGAATCATTGGGATTAAAACTATATAAAAGATATGAGGATACTGCCTTCTTTTGGATTGTAGAAGAACAAAGTTGGCTCGGACTTTGGGAAGGAGAAGAATATAAAACGCCGTATCATCCTTCCCTTCGCCATATTGCGTTTCAAGTAGACTTCGAGTTTCTTCATACATCTATTAAGTGGCTGAAAGACCGAAATATTACGCCCGTTCCATTTAGTAATCGAACTACCATTGGACCTTTTGTTCGCCCTAACCAAGGCAATGCTTCTGTCTATTTTAAAGATCCAGATGATAATAGTATTGAGTTTATTAGTTTTGTTAATGTTCCAGATGAACTAAAACATATTACAGAAAAACTTTCTTTAGAAGAGTGGACTACACTATCACGATCCTATTTGTAGATGATTTAATAACTAGATATCATCGGTACCTCACTGGGCAATATGATTGCTCAAATAATTAATGTGAAGGCTTTTTTATTAATAGTGTTTCTCCCATCATTTTGGCATTACACATTTATAAAGAAAAGCGACTTTTACAAGTCGCTTTTCTACATCAAATATTTCAAAGTTAAAAGTACCCCCACTGCAATTACAAATATATTGAAAAAAATATACCAAGCAGAAAAAGATCAAATACATTCTTTTCCCTTGAGGTATTTCTTATTTTCTTTAGTCAAATTAAAATTGATACTCGTATACAATATAATCAAAAATGTTTGTAAACCCTAGGCTCTCTGCTATAGCAATTGAAGGTTTATTCACTTCCATACAGTCCCAATAGGGCACATACCCTTGTTTGAAACATTCTTGAACAAATATATGTGCGACTTTCTTGGCAAGATTCTTCCCTCTATGTTCCAAAATTGTCTCGATATTTACCGCATGCATATTCCCACTTACAAATCCTGAAAAACAAAGACTCACCACTTGATCCTCATGCAAAATCACATACCCAATTCCTTTTTCAAAAAATGATTCCACCGAATTCCAAAATGATGTAATTTGTGAAACGAAAAATGATTGCTTGAGCAAAGAGTATGTCACAAGATTTTCCTTCGTTACTTTTAATACTGTATATACCTCATCAATGATTGGTTCATTATATGTTTTGTACGCACTTTCATATAATTTGTATACTTTTTGATTGGATTCCTCGTATGATTGTTCACATAATATTTCTCTAATTGTACGATCCCACCCTACTTGATGACCAAATCCTTCAAACCACTTCAAGTCCAAACAGGCTGCTTCTTGTGCAATTTGTTCCCTTAAAACCTTTTTTATTTCAAGGTTAAACATTTTGTTATTTGCCTCACCAATAAATACAAAACCATCTAAATTTCCAAGCCAAACTAAACCAGACCGTGGTTCGCTCGCATTGTCAACAAATATACAGCCCGAATTATTCCCTTCAATGATAGCTTGCACTTCTATATGCCTTTCCTTTTGTAGAAGATGTTTGCAATTCATAAACTGGTCTTTCTGCAATTCGTATATCATCTTTTTTCTTTCCTTTCATGTGTATCAGCGCTTAGATTTCATCACCTGCTGTACAATCTATGAATCCCTGCAATAACTTTCTATCTTCTAGAAAAGAAAGGGTAATACCTGCTATTTCTTCACTGCTTTTCCAAGCCACTTCATAAATTAATCCATCTGGATCGCATATTTCTTTATTTCCTCCAATCACTTCTACCTCATAATACACAATGTGAACATCATATCCATTACTATTCCCCTTCTTTTCGTACATACTTTTAATGACACGTACATCATATCCCGTTTCCTCTTTCACTTCTCGTATACAACACTCCTCAAATGTTTCCTCTTCCAATTTCCCACCAGATGGAATAGACCATTTTAGTTCTGCTTCTTTTACATCTGGGCGCCCTTGCAATACCATTAACAATTTCCCATCATTATTTTTACATAATGCCGCTGCACCTTGAAATATTCCCATTTCTCTCTCCCCATTCCTTAAAATAAAACCATATTTCCTGTTCGTTTCGCATGCTTTTCTGCTTTTCGAACAAGCACATATGATATTCCAATTAAAATGATTAATAAGCTAGCTAATAAACCTAACTCTGGAAATACATTTATAATACTTTTTCCTTCCATTAATAATGAACGGAAAATTTGAAGTACATACGTTAATGGAAACAAAGCTGCTAGTACTTTGCCCCATAGTGGTAATACAACAATGGGAATGCGTACACCCGCAAAAAATTGCATCGGTTCTTCTAATATTGTAAATAGAATACTAGCATCTCGTGAAAATAAAAAAATCGTATTTAAGCAACCCCCCCCACACAACAGCCGAAATACATAAAATCATAAAAGCAAATACAATATTTTCAACTGGTGGTATCGGTGTGTCATTCAGAAACAATGCGATGAGAATCGAAAACATCGTAAACATCCATACTCCTTCTATTAAATTTGCTCCTGCCCGGCAATACATCATCCATACACGCGATGCTGGTGTTAAAAATATAAGTTCAAGTGTTCCATTTTGGCGTTCCCATGACATTTGCCATGCCGATTGAACGAGGCTCCAAAAGAAAACATATCCAATATAACCTGTAAGGAGAAAAAAACTAATCTGCTTTGGATCCATCCATTTGGCAAGTGTACTACTATTTGAAGTATCAAATGGCTTCACCGAAAAATAAGCAGTTGCAAATAATAAAACCGGCCAAATGAATAAAGAAAAATAAATCATCTTACTATGAAAATGATTGCGGTGACTTTTTTTCCATTCTGCAAAAAATATATTCACGCACTCACCTCATTTGCAATTTGTAATATTGCATCTTCCAATCTTGCTTTATGTGTTTCTAACTGTAATATACGAATTTGATATTTTGTTAATAATGATAAAACCGTTGTTGTCATATCAAAAGATGCCTTTAGTTCATATCGTATATGTTCACCCGTATGTTCTTTTTCATATTGAATTTCCTTCAGCCCTAAAGAATACTCTAATCGTTCTATCGTTTCATTCTTCATTTCAGGAATCACAATTTCTAAACGATATTCACGGACAATAGACTGGATAATTTTATCGGGAGTTCCTTCATAAAGAAGTCGTCCTTTTTCAATAATATAAAGGTGATCACAAAGTTCCTCTACTTCTTCAAGATAATGGCTCGTTAACAAAATACCCTTATTTTGTTAACGAGCCAATCGATATACCATTTCTCTCAGCTTTTTCGCTACAGGTGCATCAAGTCCTAATGTTGGTTCATCAAGAAATAAATAATCTGGATCATTAATAAGACCTCTTGCGATTTGCAAACGTTGCTTCATTCCCTTTGAATATCGTTCTACAGGCGTATCAGCAGCTTCTTTGAGCTCTACTTGACCAAGGAGAAACTGAATACGTTCCTCTAGTTCGGCTCCTTTTAATCCATACAAACTCCCGAAATATTGTAAGTTTTCTTTACCTGTTAAACGCCAATATAACATGCGTTCTCCACCTGCAATCATATTGATCTTTTTCTTTACAAGTAAATCTTGCTTTGTACTATCTATACCATCAATTGTAATGGCACCTGAAGTTGGTTCAAGAAGCGTAGCTAGCATTTTAATCGTTGTTGTCTTCCCAGCCCCATTGACACCTAGCAATCCTACAATTTCTCCTTTTTGAATTGTTAAATCCAAACCATTTACCGCTTCAACTACTCTTCTTTTTTTACGAAAAAAACCTACTTTCTCTTTTAACTCATACCGCTTTACAAGTTGTATTGCTTGTATCATGATAAGCCCTCCTATGCAAAATGTTTTTCAATCACATACTTTTCCATTCGTTTCATCGCATATACACCCGCAATAAAATACACAACTCCTAATCCCAATAACCACATAAGTTCAATTTGTATGGAAGCTAAATTCCCACCTTCAATCATACACAATCGAAATGCTGATAAACCATGTGAGAGCGGCATCAATACACTCATAGGTTGTAAAAATGCAGGAAGATAACCTACTGGAAAAAACACACCACTGACAAGGCTCATAAAAATAAACAATGTATTTTGTGTTAAATATGTATCACGAAAATAGAGCATAAAAGCCCCCAACACTAGTGCTTGAGCGAATATAGCAAAAAAGAAAATAAATAATAAAAGTACCACTGGTATCATATTTATTTCTCGAAACTGTAATCCGAAAAACAAACCAAAAATAAAAATCGCGATAAATTCAAGTCCCACACGCAATATTCCTTGCGCAGCTGCTCCTAGAAAATAACCTTGCCGAGATGATGGCGTTAATAATAAAACATCAAGCGTCCCTTCACGCAGTTCGGTTATCAATGTCCGGCTCACAATCATTAATAGAGAAACAGAAAATGAATAAAAAACAGCTCCTAATATAACGTAAGAAAGATAATCATCCGTCTTCCCTAACTTTGCAAAATTAGCATCTAACTTTCCTTGAAACATAAAATAATATGTTAGATAAGCAAACAATACGATATATACACCAGTTAAAATATGCCCTAAAAAAAATGACCATGGGTACGCTCTACGCATCGTATAGAAATCACGACGAAATGTAGCCATAAACGTTAGCCACATGTTCTCCCCTCCTCTAATTTTTGAACAATTGGGAAATCCATAAATTGATCTAAATCAACACGAATTTGTTCTAATCGTTCTCGATTTGTTTTATAAAATACGTAATAACCTTTTCGTTCCTTTTGTATAAGACCTGTAGACTCTAACATTTTTAAATGATTGGAAACCGTTGATTTTGTAAGACTATACCGCTCTGTTAATTGCTGTGTACAAAAAGATTGAAAGGATAAATCTCTTAGCATTTTTAATCTCGTTTCATCTGATATCGCTTGTAGAATTCGCAAAAGATCCTTTGGTACTTCATCTGTATACGACGATGCGATTTCCACCTCATAATAGACTTTTATATGAGTAGAAATAAGATTATCTATTAGTAAATGAGGTGCGACAAAAGTTGATGGATATAATGTAATTGCTGATAAATCCTCATAACGATATTGCCAAGTACGGGCTTTTAAAAAGATTATTTCCTTTTCATCAATTAAAAATCTCGGATGCAAGTTTTTAGAAAGGGACAACGGGTTTTGTTTGATTGTTTCTTTCACATCATATACAGATCGTTCTAGCCATGGTTCTATTTGAAATAACTCTCGTGCAAAATAGCGCTGATGATATTGATATAAAAAATTACAAACTACTTCTTTCTCTAACTTAGGAAAAAATGATTGAAAGCCTTTTGTATCCGTTACTCGTAATTTTTCAATCCCTTCTTCAACATAGACTTCAGCCTGAAACTCAGAGCACCAATCTATAAAATGTAACCAGTCATCGCTTTTCTCATTAATCTCATATAATATTTCTTTTTCCTCCTGATCCATCTGATTTAATACATTTTCTGCCCACTCTAATCGTTTTACATGATGAGTAGGATTAGATAAAACATGTAAGCTTAATAACATTTCGCGAAATGGTGAATATACAACTTTGACATGTCGTTCAAACCATGATGTAACTCGCAACATAAATTCCCCTCTCTTTGATTCGATTTCTACCGAATCAATTTTATAATTTTGCAAAATTATTCAGTATATTAACAACTTACAATGTAAACGTCAATGAAAAATTAGAAATATTTTCATAAAAAAAGACCTCAGCTACGCTAAGGTCTTTTTACTTAATTCTTTTATGTTTTTAAAATACAGGAGTGTTTCTTTCTCTTCTCCCTCATCAAACAAATTGAGTTGTTTAATGATTTCAGCTGCAAACTCGACATAAGCAGAGCCAACTGCTGTAATGATTTTCCCATCCACTGTTACATCTATACTTTGTTTATACTTCCACTCATGGAAATGTGCTAGACTCTCCACTTCTGGTGTTAAAGAAGTTGAAAATCTTTTATTTAGCAACACATCAGCTGCTTGTAATAAAGCGGTTCCTGCACAAATACCAGCTAACCATTTATTTTGTTCATTTATCTCTCGGGCAAGCGATAATAACTTAGGATTTTCTAGATGATGAAAGATATCTCCGCCGGGGACAATTAAAATCTCATACTCTTTTGCAATTATGCCATCTATGGAAATATGCGGTTTACACTGGAAACCTCCTTCTTCTGTAACAGTCGCATTATCTACACTTGCTGTGACAATTTCAAATCCCTTACTCTTTAAAAATAAACTCGCTAGATTCACTTCAAATTCTGCAAATCCATCAAATAGAAAAAACAATGCTTTTTTCATTTCATCAGCCCCTTTACTTTCGACACACTTATACATATTCGAAAGTAAAAAACTTCTCCTTCTAAAAACAAACCTGCTAATGCAGATTTGTTTTTACCTTATCTTCTATTAATCCCTTTTTTACTCAAAAACTCCTTCATATGCATTCTTTTCTCTTTTGACATAAAAGCACTCATTGATCCTGTCCATGTTACATCCTTTTGATTTGTAGATCTTCCCTTATAATATTCATTAGTCGTACGGTCATATTCCTCTAGTAATTCATCATATTTATTTTCGTCATATACGTTTTCATGTAAAATCGCTTCAACTGGCAAACGCGGTTTCACTGCATGACTTTCATCAGGTACTCCAACTGTCATCCCAAATACCGGGTATACTTTATCTGGTAAATGGAGCAGTTCACTCACTTCTTCTGGATTATTCCTGATTCCTCCAATATAACAAATGCCATATCCTAGTGATTCTGCAGCGAGCGCTAAGTTTTGTGCAAATAAGGATGCATCTACTGTAGCTACAATAAAGTCCTCTGCACCATCATGTTTAATCTCTGTTCCATGTTTCTCACATGCTGTTTCTAAGCGCTTTAAATCTGCACAGCAAACAAAAAATGCCGCGCAATCTTTCACATGACGATTACCTGATAACTCTGCCAATTGCACCTTTAAATTTTCATCTGTAACGTACATAACTGAATACGCCTGAACAAAATGTGATGATGCTGCATACTGCGCTGCTTGTACCATTCTTTCCACTATATTCTTAGGAATTGGTTCTTGTTTATATTTCCGAACTGATGTATGTTGCTCCATTTTATGTATCATCTCATTCATAGTAAAGCCTCCTTATTTCTTATTACTGAAAAATTAACATATCCTTTTCATTTATCACAACTTTTATGCCCATCTAAAAACTTCTATATAATATGCTCTTTTTTCACCTCAATTAAAGCAGAACCCTTCAAACCTATACAAAAAGAGAACGAATTTTTAACCATTCGTCCTCTTTCATTCTTGAAAAAATAAATCGTTTAAGCTGCTCTCAGCACTTTAACACCTTTAACAATATTCCAAACAAAGTAATAAATACCTACAATTGCAAAAGTTACATAGGTTACAATCATTCCGATTCCAACACTTGCGGATTCTCCAAAACTTAAACCGAATACACCTGAAAATGCCAATCCACCAAACAAAATTGCATATGGGAAAATGTGTGTCCAAAATGCCTTTTTCGCATGATATTTCACATCATCTTCTGCAATAAAGTAGACGATGATTGGGAATAGAAACGGTGCAAAGAAAATACTAAAATAACAAAGTGAAGATAAAATATTATTGCCTTTCATACGATTCACTCCTAAAGTTTCGTTGTTTTTGTTACCTTTATTATGGCACTTCACTACTTTAGGAACTATCGTTTTACCCTTCAATCAGATTACATTTTTGTAAGATTTATTACTATATACGATTCGTTAGCCAATACTGTGTAATCGCAAAATATTCCCTCACATTTGACTGAATAATAATCGATTTAGGTGTTTTCGCAGGAAGTCCATTTACCTTCAACCCTTGTTTTTCAGCAATTTTTTTGGCCCGAAACATATGAAAATCATTTGTAACAATCATCCCTTTTTTCTTATTTGCTGGAATAAGAGACTTTGAGAATTCAATATTTTCATCTGTATTTGTAGAACGATCTTCCATTATAATTCTTTGTTCTGCAATACTTTGTTTCATTAATCCTTTTTTCATAGCCCGTGCTTCTGAAATGTCTTCTCCTTTTCCTTTACCACCGGATACAATAACAATCGTTTGTTCATGTGTTTTTAAATATTCCGCTGCTTTATCAATACGATATTGTAAAGAATAAGAAGGCTCTGTTCCTTTCACCTTTGCTCCTAAAAGAATCATGTAGTCTGCATCGTTCGGTGCTTCCATATGACCATGCTTATAAATGTTATATTGTAAAAATCCTATATAACCTACTATAATCATTATCACAACTAAACTATACTTCATCATCTTTTTCTTCTTTATCATTTACATTTACTCCTATTTTTTCTATTTTCTCATCATAATATTCTTCTCATTATTTGTATAGATTTAATTTCCTAAATAACCCTCGATAAGTAATATTTACAATAAATAAAGGGAATAGTGGATAAGGTATATATAAGATAATGGGAACTTTGCATTAAGGAGTGTAAACATTGATTGTTTTTTTATGTAATATAACCTTCTTCTTTTTATTATTTCTTATCTCGCTTAAACTACTAGGAAAATCCGCACTCGCACAGCTTACACCACACGATTTCGGGGCGATTATCTTTTTATCTTATTTAGCTTTTCGAGCTATACCGGTTGATGGCGCTCTGCAAGCTATTGTAGGTATAATTGTGATTACATGTCTTCATCTCTTGATTACAAAATTGAGCTTGCTAAATAAACTGAATCGTTTCATTCTTGGTCACCCCATTATTTTAATTAAACATGGAGATATTGTTTTTGAAAATCTAAAGAAAAGTAGATATCCAATTGCTGAGTTACTATCTAATCTTCGCGTAGCAGGATATCCTAGCGTACATGAAATCGAATATGCCATTTTAGAAGCGAATGGCGCCATTAGTATTTTACCAAAAAGAGAGCTTGTTCCTCTCACTCCAAAAGATATGCATATAGATGTAAAATATGCAGGATTACCAATTGCCCTTATCGTTGATGCACAAATTCAATACGATAATTTAAAATTAATCCATAAAAATGAAAAATGGCTTCGGAAAGAGTTACTAGAAAAAGGATTTGAAGATATAAAAAACATTGCATTTGCTTCTGTACAAGAAACTGAAGGCTCTTTTGCAATTAGCCTAAAAAATAAGAAATCCCCTTAAATACATTAAGGGGATTTCTATCATGCCACATGTTCTCTTTCTATATTTCGTACTGATACAGGATGAGAAATACGATTCATCCCAAATACAACAATCGCTGTTAATACTTCAGATACAGGCATTACAAGCCAAATTCCATTTACTCCAAACAACTTTGGCATAATCCATAAGAGTGGAATAATGAGTAATAAACCGCGGTTCAAAATAATCAAGATAGACTTTCTTGTTTGTCTCACCGATTGGAAATACTCTCCATATACAATGTTATAGCCAAAAAATACATATTGAACAAAGAACAGACTCATTCCTGTTACAGTTAGTGTCAGTAACTCTTTTGATTGAACATCAAATAAACCAATAATGTATTCCCCAAAGAATAATCCGCTCACAATTGCTACACATCCAAGTACAATAGCTGTTTTGACTGCAAAGTTTAGTCCTTCCTTCAAACGTTCAGGTAAATTTGCACCGTAATGAAAACTTGCAATTGGTTGCAATGCCGCTCCAACACCTAAGAATACTAATAGCATCATGGAGTGAATACTATTCACTATTGCGTAAGATGCTACACCTAATTCTCCTGCATATTTCATAAAGGTTATGTTAAAACCAATCGTTACAATCGCTACTGTTATTTCTGCGGTGAAACTTGGAAAACCAATCACCATAATTTGTTTGACTGTATTCCATTCAAAATGAAATTTCGTCCATTTTAAAATGCTACTTTTTCTAAAGAAATGACTTAATAAAACAAGAAAACCAATTGCTGCTGACAGGATAGTCGCTGCCGCCGCTCCTGTTACACCCCAGCCAAAAATAAAAATAAAAATATAATCAAAAGCAATATTTAACAACGCTGTTACAACAAGTCCTGCCATCGCTAAATTTGGATTTCCGTCGTTTCGTATAAATGTACTTAAAATATTTTCTAATACGTATATCATTCCAAATGTTAATAATACAGTTAAATAGTCTAATGCATATGGTAAGATTACTTCATTAGCTCCAAATAAATAGGCCAAATCTTCTATTCTCCATAAACAGATGACCATTAAAGCACCAACAATTACAACAGCCACTGTCATAGACTGAGTAAAAATGGATCTCGCTCGCTCTATTTTATTTTCACCTAATGCTATGGAATATAGTGTAGCTCCGCCCATTCCAATCCACAATGATATAGAGAAAAAAATGGAAAAGGCCGGGATAGCAACGTTTACTCCCGCTAAGCCATTCGCTCCGACTCCTCTGCTAATCATAACGGCATCGATTACAATATTCACCGACATTAATACCATTCCAAGAACCGCTGGTATTAAATAAGATATAAATAAATTTTTCATTGGTTTTTCTCTTAATTTCTCAGTTGTTTCCATAATAAAATGCTCCTTTTCAATTCTCTGTTCACATTTTAAACCTTCAAGCAACTTGAAGGTCAAGTGAGAATTAAAAATACATTTTTATTATACAACCTCTTACTTCTTTTTTATTACCGGGATTTGTATTTCTGTAACTTGCTCTTCTGGATTCTCCGTTACAGAACAGTCAATTAAAGCGAGCTCAATTGCATCTCCAGACACTTCATATCCTTTCTCCTTGATATCCATTAACAGCTTCTTATAAGTTCCATCCGTTTTTTCATATGGCCCATGGTGATAAGAGCAAGCGAACATCCCTTCTTTAATTTCATCTGAAGTAATAATTTGAAACGGCATATAATCAAGGAGAATAAAAACACTGTTATATGCTTGAAATTCATTTTGAAGCAACCCTTCTTTTGACACTGTCACACCTAGGTCTCCTGAAAATAAACTATCATCTATTTGCTTCATATTTTTTTGGAGTGAATGGATATAATATTCAAACATATCATCCGTTATATTTGGTGCAATAGCTAACGCTGTAATTTTTCTCTTTGGTAATTTTTTAAGTGTCACATTATTAGCTTTTGACTTTGTAGCTTCTTTCATCAAATCGATTTTATGCTTCATTTTAGCCAATGCATATTCAATTTCTCTTTGTTTTTTTAACATCATCTCTTGTTGTTTTTTAAGTAAATTTAAGGCATAAGATGGGTTTCTTTCATCAATATATTCCTTTATTTCTTTTAAAGAAATATTTAACTGCCGTAAAAATTTAATTGTATCTAAAAGTGCAAATTGGTCGATTGTATAATATCGATACTTTGTTTGTGGATCAACAATGGATGGATGAAAAATACCTTTTTCATCGTAATAACGTAATGTTGACTCCGCAATATTATGCATTTTTGCCATTTCTCCAATAGTAAAGCGTTGATTGAATAACATATTTTCTACTCCGTTTCTTTCAAATAAATTGATTCGTTAAAAACAAATTTGTTTTTCTTCCCCTTCATTATATAGACATTTATTCCTTATTCAAAATGAATCATCCCCATGAAAATCTTCCGATTTAACATTGATTTTTCTTGAAATTTATTATATATTTATCACAGGTTCAAATTACAAGTTCAAAAGAACTCGTATAAAGACCTCTTGTTTAATGTGTTTTACATATTAGTACATTAGGCAAACTCCGAGAAATCGTTTAATAAAAACAAAAAATGAAAAGGAGAGATGAGATGGAATTTTTCTTTCAAATTGCGTTAATTTTACTAAGCACCAAAATTGCTGGTGACATTAGTGTGAGATTAGGACAACCTTCTGTACTCGGGAAATTAATTGTTGGTATTGTAATTGGTCCGGCGGTATTAGGTTTAGTTAACAATTCAGATTTACTCACACAGTTAAGTCAAGTAGGAGTTATTCTCCTTATGTTTATGGCAGGTCTAGAAACAGATTTAAAAGAACTAAATGAAAATCGCAATTCATCTTTAGCTGTTGCTGTTGGCGGTATTATTCTTCCATTTGTAGGTGGTTATGTTTCAGGACTAATTATGGGTATGGAACAAGCAAATGCTGTCTTTTTAGGATTACTTCTATGTGCAACAAGTGTTAGTATCTCTGTACAAACACTTCGTGACTTAGGAAAAATGAAGACTCGCGAAAGCACAACAATGTTGGGAGCAGCTGTATTTGATGATATTCTTGTTGTTATTTTACTAGCATTTGCCATGAGTTTCTTAGGCTCAGGTGATGTAAGCTTAACAATGATTATTTTGAAAAAGGTTGTTTTCTTCCTTTCTATCATCCTAATCGGTTGGAAAGGTGTTCCAATGATTATGCGTTGGTTATCACCACTACGCGTATCAGAGTCTATAATTAGTGCGGCTCTTATCATTTGTTTCGCTTTTGCATATTTCGGTGAACTATTAGGAATCGCAGGCATTATCGGAGCATTTGCAGCAGGTATTGCTATCTCTCAAACAGATTACAAACATGAAGTAGAAAAGAAAGTAGAACCAATCGCTTATGCAATGTTCGTTCCTATCTTCTTTGTAAGCATTGGTATGAATATTACGTTTGCAGGCATTGGAGATAAAGTATGGTTTATCTTGGCTTTAACTGTAATTGCTGTATTAACAAAACTGATTGGTTGTGGCTTCGGAGCGCGCATGACAGGATTTGATTTACAATCATCTACAATCATTGGGTCCGGAATGGTTTCACGCGGTGAAGTTGCTCTTATCATTGCAGGACAGGGGCTTACTTCTGGACTACTAGCACAAGATTACTTTACAGCAATTGTAATTGTCGTTATTTTAACAACAATGATTACACCACCAATGTTAAAATATTCTTTCGGTGTAAAAGATAAGCAATTAAAACAAAGTGCATAATAGCTATATAGAGTACTAGTTTCATAATATAAAAAACGAGATGATTCTCTTCAAAAGACAATCATCTCATTTTTTATCATTTTAACCGAGAAGACCCCCTCCTCTAAACGAAGTGAAGGTGGGGGATGAATCGGTTTTTTTAAATACGTTCCATCGCTGTCTTCAATGTCCCGACAACAAAAGCAATTTCTTCACTTGAAATAATAAGAGGCGGTGCTAACGTTAAAACATTATTATAGCCTGCTGTTGTCATTCCGTTACGTCCAATGATTAATCCTTTTTCTTTACAAGCATTCACTACACTGGCAATTTTATCATTATCAATTGGTTCTTTTGTTCCTTTGTCATTTACCAGCTCAATGCCAACTAGCAACCCTTTCCCTCTAATATCTCCAACAAGTGGATGATCATCTCCTATTTCTTCTTTTAATTGCTCTAATAAAAGCGATCCCATTTGTGCAGAACGCTCAATTAAATTTTCGTTTTCCATAATCTCTAAGTTTTTAAGTGCTAACGCACAAGCTGCTGGATTGCCACCAAACGTGTTAATATGACGGAAAAATTCATATTCTCCCTTTCCTTTAAATGCTTCATAAATCTCTTTCTTCACTGCTGTTGCTGATAACGGTAAGTATGCACTTGTAATCCCTTTTGCCATTGTAATAATGTCAGGCTTTACATCATAATTCATAAAACCAAACGCTTTTCCTGTACGACCGAAACCACAAATTACTTCGTCACTAATTAGCAATGCACCATGTTTTTGACACGTCTCATGAACAGCTTTCATATAATCTTGCGGGGGCATCAAAATTCCTCCGCCTGTAATAATTGGTTCCATAATCAATCCAGCTATCGTTTCACTTAGTTCCCACGTCATAACACGATCAATTTCTTTCACACACTCTACATCATAAATATTTTGTGACGAAATCTCTGGCATTCGGTAACAATCTGGTGGCGTAACATGTAAAAAACCAGAAGCAAATGGCTCATACTGATACCTCCGCTGTGCCTGTCCTGTCGCTGCCATCGTCGCCATTGTATTTCCATGATAACCACGATAACGTGACATAAATTTATAACGGTGTGACTCTCCCTTATGAGCATAATATTGACGAGCAACTTTAAATGCTGTTTCATTCGCTTCCGATCCACTGTTAGAGAAGAAAATAACATACTCTCCTCCAAGCCATTCATTTAACTTTTCAGCAAGCTGAATTGCAGGTTCATGAGATTGTGACATTGGAAAATATGATAATTTTTGCAATTGCTCATACGCTGCTTCAGCAAGCTCTTTTCTTCCGTATCCACTATTCACACACCAAAGCCCACTCATCCCATCTAAGTACCGTTTCCCCTCTATATCTTCTACCCAGCATCCTTCTGCTTTTGCCCCAACCATTGTACTATTTGGACTAAAAGGACGCATTCCATGCCACACATACTTTTCATCCTTTGCTAATAATGCATCTGATTGTTTCGTTTTCATCATACATTCCACCTTCCAAAACAACTTATATTTTCCCAAGCTGTACTGGCGCCATGATGAGATAAAACTTTTCCCTATTTATTTTCATTCCACATGAACAAAATAAATCCTACCGACTGCCGAGTAATATTTTCAAGCAACATTACAAAACAAAAGAGCTCTCCAAGCAACTGGAAAGCTCTCTTTCTTCTTAATGCGCAGACACGTCACTAACTCCATGACCTGTGTTAGATTTAACAAGGATTTCATCGAACTTCGCTGCATCTTCTTTCTTACTTGAAAAGATTGTCCCTAAATACGCTGCTAAAAATCCAAGTGGAATAGAAATAATTCCAGGTGTTGTATAAGGGAATAATGCTTTTCCAACAAAGATTGCTTTCCCAGCTTCGGGATTCCAAACATTCGGGCTTAGTGCCACTAATACGATAGCTGATACTAACCCAACAACCATTCCACAAATTGCTCCTGTTGTATTAAAGCGTTTCCAATAAATTGTAAACAAAATCACTGGTAAGTTAGCACTTGCAGCAACCGCAAATGCTAACGACACTAGAAACGCAACATTTAACGTTTGAGCAAATAACGCTAAAATAATAGATAATACAGCTACACCAATTGATGCATAGCGTGCCATGGACACCTGCTCTTTTTCTGTTGATTTTCCTCGGCGAATAATTTCATTATAGAAATCATGTGCGAAAGCTGAAGCGGCTGTTAAAACTAAACCAGCTACAACGGCTAAAATCGTCGCAAATGCAATTGCAGAAACGAATGCAAATAAGAAATCTCCCCCAAGTGCTTTTGCTAATAAAGGTGCTGCCATATTACCAGCTGGATTTGCCTGAATAATTGCAGCATTCCCTACAAATGCAGCTGCACCAAAACCTAGGAAAATGGTCATAATATAAAATGCACCAATTAACCACGTTGCATATACAACAGACTGACGTGCTGTTTTCGCGTCACGAACAGTGAAAAAGCGAACAAGAATATGAGGTAAACCAGCTGTCCCTAAAACAAGACCTAAATTTAAAGAAATCGTATCTAATCCATTTTTATATTTCACACCTGGATTTAAAAATGCCTCTTTTAGAGGTGTTGCCGTTTTCATCTGCGCAAACATTTCTGTCACGCTAAAATTAAATTTAGCAAATACAATTACTGAAATAATAAATGTCCCTGCCATTAGCAAGACAGCTTTTACAATTTGCACCCAACTCGTCGCTGTCATACCTCCAAAAATCACATACACCGTCATTAACGTTCCAACAATTAAAACGGATGTCGTATATTCAATCCCTAATAATAATTTAATAAGTGCTCCTGCTCCCACAAGCTGTGCAATCATATAGAAAATTGAAATCGTCATCGTATTTAAAGCTGCAACTCCGCGCACTTTTCTCGCATCAAAACGTGCTGCAATCATATCAGCTAATGTATATTTCCCTAAGTTTCTAAGCGGTTCAGCAACAAGATATAATACAACTAAATAGGCAACAAGAAAGCCTATGCTATAAAAGAAACCATCAAATCCAGTTAATGCGATTGCCCCTGCAATCCCTAAAAAAGAAGCAGCTGACATATAATCTCCCGCAATGGCCAAACCATTTTGCCACCCAGTTAAGCCTCCTCCTGCCG
Source organism: Bacillus cereus group sp. N21 (assembly GCF_016483395.1). Classification (NCBI taxonomy): domain Bacteria; kingdom Bacillati; phylum Bacillota; class Bacilli; order Caryophanales; family Bacillaceae; genus Bacillus; species Bacillus cereus group sp. N21. The sequence continues at coordinate 47,828 of NZ_JAEHBX010000017.1, read as the reverse complement.
TATAAAATTCGCTCGCATTTTTCGTCTTTTTCGATGCAAAATATGTAATGACGAGCGTACCAAGAACGATAATTAAAAAAAGTGCAAACGCCGTTACGTTCAAATTTATCCCCTCCCTTTTTGTATATCTTGAAGAATTTTTTGCGAAGTCTTGTCGAACGATTCCGCTTTTTTGTTATACATCATACATAACGACCACGTCATAACAAATTGTGCGAAAGCAAAGATCCACGCCCATGTAACATCTCCAAACGCTGGTGTATTCAACACTTTTGAATAAGAAGTCAAAAGCGGCAGAGCAATAAAAAAGCTTAAAAAGAAAATGCTCATCGGAACAATAAACTTTCGCTTCTTTTCTAGCAATGCTTGAAATTCCGCTGACTGGACGACTTCTGTATAATTTACCTCACTTTGCAACTTACGTGCTGAACTCTCTCGTTTCATTTGTCCTCTCCCCTTTCCTTCAATCCTTAAATAAAATTCTCCCTCATAAACAAAAAACTAAATTTTATAAATATTCAGAAACTTACATTTATTTTAGACAATCTCTTTTCCTCTGCAAAGATTTTTCGATAGACATTTTTCGTCATATTTTCCTAATTTTTTAATATATTTTTTTAAAATAAAAAGAAGTGCTCATCGCACCACTTTCTTGTACTTCTCTTTTTCTAAGTTACGTGCCGTCCTACTTAATTCAACATCTTTTCCGTTTTTATAAGTTCCAAATAAGAAATCATAAACTGGATTCGACACACCAAACCAATAATTTTCATTTTTATAATGATGCAAAATATGTTGTTTTTTTAGCCATCTACCAAAACCAGTCAAAGGACGGATTGGTCTATGCGCTATATAATGTTTCCATTCATAAACGAGCAACATGACAATCATCCCAATTCCAAATGAAAATGTAATCGTTATATTACTTGTAAGTCCATACAGAATGAACAAATAAATTGCAAATCCTGTCATGCTATACCATACTGGTAAAAATAATAGCTTTAAATCATCCGGGTACACATGGTGATCATAATGTAATCTCTTTAACATTTTTAGGGGGTTTCATATGAAATAAAAACCGATGTGTTATATACTCATTGATTGTATAAAAAACGATTCCCGCAAGACATGATAAAATCGCCAGCCCTGTAAATAATTGCATTTTCAAAATAATGATAAACAATATAAATACTCCAAACATAATCACAATATCATGTTGGAAAAAGAACTCCTTCATCACCCTTTTCATTCATCCTATCCCCTTTCTTAGAAAAAACAGCCATAACATATCGTTACGACTGTTTTCATTCTATCTATCTTATTCTCTTTTACTCACAAATTTGCTCGCTGTTCTATTGTAGAGAAAAAATTTTGCGAACCAAATATATTTTGTTTCGGTATAATGTGTTCAACTGCAAAGACAGTTACTTCACCTCCCTGTACCTCTCCAATAATCAGTCCCAGTATTGCATGATTTACAGCAAATGTTAGCTGCTTTGTTTGAAGTAGTCTTTCAACAGTTTGAAGAACGGCCTCATATAAAGGGTCCCTATCCGTTATTTCTTTTCGAATTTTTGGTGCTAATGTAATGATAATTTCTTTTCCATTAACTGTGGTTCGATACATAAAAATCTCCCCTTCAATCTTATATGAACAACTGTAAAGCTTTATACGCAAAATGAATCGAATACCCGACTAAGATAAAACCAGCTCCCGCTGTAATATAACCGAGTACCTTTGGTTTAAGCACTGTGCGTCCAAAATGAACAGAAAAGGCAATATTTAAATTCCATAAAATAATGCCACCAATTATGCAGAGACTATATAAAAGGGCCTCTTGTTTTGTTACTTTCGTGAGCAGTGAATTAAGCGTACTCCCATATACACCAAACCAAAAGACAAGATTTAACGGATTAGATACCGCAATTAAAAATCCTGCCATAAAGGATTGACGAAGTCCACCTACCTCTTCTTGTTTATATTCCATATTTGAATGTAAAATTCCTTGTTTTACACTTTGAAATCCTAAATAAAACAATAAGAAAAAACCTATACAATACATAAATGCTTGTACATATGTATACATAAATACAGAAGATAATCCAAAGTAAATAAGCAGCATAAATAAAATATCTGCACTCATGCCTCCTACCCCAACAAGCCAAGCATGCCAAAACCCACGTTCGATCCCTCTTTTTAACATTTCAATATTAATTGGCCCTACTGGTGCTGCTAGTGAAATTCCTAGTATAAATTGCTGTATAATTGCTCCAAACATCGCTCTATCCTTTTTATATCATTTTACTATTAGCTAATGTAAACAGTACTAAAAATAGACTAACTTTTATAAAAAATATACATATATAAAATGCCCTTTTTTATCCAAAATATGCAAAAAAGCCATCCTTAATGATGGCTTTCATTTTAGTACTTTATGATGAAATGGACATTTCCCTTCGATTGGTTCGATGTCATCTCCAATAAAATATTGTTTCCATTCCTGATGATTCGGATCACCATAGTGACTAATATTGGGATGTTTCGGCAGCTGATCCCACTTTTCCACTCGTTCTCTAACCGTTTGTCTGGAATATGCCCCTTTCGGTCGATCTCCTTCTAATCCATCAAATATGATCCGTGGCTGAAATCCTATAATGAGCGAATTTCCTAAATGCCTCGTTTTTCTCTGTTTATAGGCAGGAGCATTCCCAAATGCAAACATCGGCTCCCCACCAAATGAAAATTCCCATAAGTAATGATCTGGATTTTTTGGAATTTGCTCTGGCCATGGCTGTTCATCCTTTTCATGTAAATATTGTAGCACTCTCCAAAAGTACATGCGGTAATATTCGAGCGATCTTTCTTCACACTCTGGCTCAACAAAAAGAAAAAAACCTCTTCTTACAACTGGTCGCTCATTCATTAACTGTAAAAAAGAAAACAGAGTCTTGGGTAAATGACTCCAATCATCCTGAGATAAAAACGAGTAACGAAGTTCATTTTTCTTTAAGGCCGTTAAGCCAAAATAGCACGGAAAAGTTGGCTCTAATACAACATTAGAAAAATTCTCAAATTCTTTTGAAACCCAACTTGGTATATCACTCCTAGTTTTAATTTCTTGATTATCTAACAAATAAGACTTACTCATTCTCTCACCTCATTATGTACAGCATTCATTTAAGCATATTAAGAATAAAAGTTGTCCTATACCATTTTAAAAACTTGTGTAAAAAATTATTTGAAAATACAAAAATATAAAACCGCTTACTTGACTAAAATCTACCATTTCGTGTATATTTAAAATATCATTTAGCAGAATATTCGATAATATAGCATTTTCAGTTTTATGAATTCGCAAATATTTCAAATGAACTTCACTAAATGAAAAAGTAATCGTTTTTTAGGAGGAATTGTAACATGCAAGGAAAAGTAAAATGGTTTAACAACGAAAAAGGTTTTGGATTTATCGAAATTGAAGGTGCTGACGATGTATTCGTACATTTCACAGCTATTCAAGGCGAAGGCTACAAAGCTTTAGAAGAAGGTCAAGAAGTATCTTTCGACATCGTTGAAGGAAACCGTGGACCACAAGCTGCTAACGTAGTAAAACTTTAATCCAACATATAACAGGAGGTTACCTTATTTGGTAACCTCCTTTGTTATTCCTTTGTATATTTCCTTTTTGCAGAGTAAAAACTATGTGAAATGTGACAGAATACAAAGGAGGAATCGACAATGGGTTCACATGTAAATGATTTTGAAGAAGTAAAATTCCGCGTAGAAACAGCACAAAAAATGGTAGGTTCTGCAACAATTACAATGGATCCTGAATCACTGCAGCATGCGACAACTGCAGTAGAATCTGCACGCTCTCAGCTTGAAACAATGAAATCTGTTGCAACAGATTTAGACGAGCCTTTCTTAATGAATGCAGAAAAAAAACTAAGCCTATGCGAACACCAATTGAAAGAAGCTAAGCATTAAAAAAACATCCAGAGCTACCTCTGGATGTTTTTTATGATAATTGATTGCCATATTCTTTTAACTTCGCTCCCACTGTGCATTGCCGAATACAAAAAGAATGGGCATAGTACTTACTTTGTGTTTTTCTATAGTGTTCTTGTAAAAAACATCCTTCACAATACGTCTCTAATAAATCATTTACCTCTATAATGAGCTGCTTCTTATTCACCAGTGCACCTCTCTATTCTGTTACTTCCTTATGACTATCGATCGGTGTCCCTTCCAATGCTTGCGCGGCCAATTGATGTGCTTCTTTATTTTGTTTTCTTGTTACTGGCTCACAGACAAGCTTCAATTTCATTTGCTTTGCTTTTTGTTCAATTTGATCTAAATAGTGATTCAAATGTTCATCATAGCATGGCCACTGTCCAGCTAATTGCTGAAGTACGACTTGAGAATCACCATGAAGCGTAACTGATTCATATTTGATTCCTAATTCTTCTAATACATCCATTCCATATAATAACGCTGCATACTCTGCCTCATTATTATCATATATACCTTCTATGTAAGCATTTCGACGAACACGATACACTTTTTTCCCTTTTTTATAGTACACGCATATTCCAAGTCCCGCCTCTTTCGTTTCGATGTCATATCCTCCATCAAAGTAAATGCGAATTTCTTGTGGATCTTCTTCCACTTGTTTACTCAATTTTTTCATTTCTTTCAGCGTCCATTCCGCGCCCATTTCATCGTAAAATACGAGTTCTTTTACTCTTCCCGTTTTCTCAAAATCCACTGCAAATTGGAGAGCTTCTTCCATACTCATATAATCTGTTATTAATTCTGTTTGAAGACCATGTTTTGTTTTATACAACCAATTCATTTTATACTTCATACTATTTTCCCCTTATATAAGACTTCATATTTTTATTTTATTATATTTTACCAAGAGTCACAGTATTATATGCGAATGAATCAAATCATATTGTAAGTAACTACCATTATCTGAACTTAACTTAGATTGCTCTCCTAACTCACAAGAAAGGGGAGAGTCTGTATGATTAGAAGGGCTTCATCCTCCATCAAAGTCCTTTGAACTCCTCAAAATTTTGAGATAAAGTGAAACTTCCATCAGTGGGGTTTTTCTTCATCCCCCACTGATGGTTAGTTGAACCAATCGGGCTTTTACGAGCAGTTATCCCCCACCTATCTTCCTCATTTCTCTCTGGATCTTGAGGTAGGGGTCTTACTGTCCGTTAATGCGGGATAAAATGAAACTTTAATCAGTCCTCACAAATCGGGATAAAGCGATTACTTATAGAAATACTAACTTAGATTTAGCCCTTATCCTCTTCGAAAACAAAAAAGAAAATTCAGACACGTGTTATAGTAATGAAAAAACTATCAATTCTAACATCACAATCATTAAAGTTCCTAATCCAACAAATGCAATTTTTTTCTGAATCTCGGTTTCTTTACTGCTATTAGATATACTGAGAGAACTTACTTATATACAAATAAAGAGGCTACCCAATCCTTTCGATTTGGTTCAGCCTCTTTATTTATTACATCACCTTTTCAAATTGCACTCGTTTATTAATCCAATACATAACAGGCATACCAATTGCCATCACGACAAATTCACCAGCTGCACATGTAAGCCATGTAAATAAAAATGGCAGATCGAATGCAAGATGAAGTTCAATCGCTATCATAAACATTGTAACTGTAAAGATAACTGTATTAAAAATCATGCGCGCCCAAACACCCTTAATAAAACGCATGGAAATAATAGTAGCAAGAAGTGCAAGAATGGATTGCCCCACTCCAAATACTAAATCATACGCAATCATAGGTGAGAAAAAGAGATTTGTTAAAAATACCCCTAAGACAATTCCATAAATTGATTTCTTATTAAATACAACGAGATGATTAAACATCTCCGAAATACGAAATTGTACATTCGTAAAGCCAAACGGCTGAATAAGTGCTGAAACAGCAATATATAATGCTGCTAAAATACCATTACCAACTAATGTTTTTATATTCATGACAAAATCTCCTTAGTTTTTTTACGTGGGATGGTTTCGAACCACGTGATTCGTTTTTAAACAACAATTTTATATTGTACGCAATAGCAAACCATTCGTCAATAGATTCCTACCATCCACTACCCTTTTTCTTATAGACCACGTATAATAAAGAATATGAAAGATTTAGGAGGTTTCACTTCATGACAGCAACAATTCAAAATGAAAAAGTGATCGTTTCCATCTCTGAAAAAGGTGCAGAGTTACAAAGCGTTCGCTTAAAAGAAGACAACACAGAATATATGTGGCAAGGAAATCCTAACTATTGGGGGCGCCGTGCACCAATTTTATTCCCAATTGTCGGTAGATTAGTGGACAATATATATTATGTAGATGGTAAACCTTATTCATTAACACAGCACGGCTTCGCTCGCGATCTTACATTTTCAGTAAAAGAGAAAAGTGAAACAAAAATTACTTATGCAGTCACTAGTAATCAAGAAACTTTACAAAAATATCCGTACGAATTTGAGTTACGTGTTTCTTATGAACTAGACGAGCAAAATATACATGTTACTTATGAAGTTATCAACCCTACTTCAAAAGAAATGTTCTTTTCTATCGGAGCACATCCAGGCTTCAATTGTCCTTTAATAGAAGGTGAATCATTTACAGATTACCATTTATCATTTAATGGCCCTGAACATTTAGAAACAAACGTTCTAAAAGGACCATTTCTTTCAAAAGAAAAACAACTAATGGTTGAAAACAAGACAGAATTACCACTTACATACGATTTATTCAAAAATGATGCCCTTATTTTTGAAAATATGAATACAAATGAAATTTCCATTGGCTCTCATAAACATAATAAATTTGTAAAAGTAGCATTTGAAGGTTTCCCATTCGTTGGTGTGTGGACACTAGGAAATGACGCTCCTTTCTTATGTATCGAACCGTGGTATGGAATTGCTGATGAAGTAGAACCAGCTAAAGATTTCAAAGAGAAAAAAGGCGTACAATCCTTACAAGCAAATGAAACGTTTACATGTCGCTACAGCATTACAATTGGATAAAGTGCATTTTTCATATTCTATCCCCCGCCCCTAGAAGTTTTTAGGCGGGGTGATTACTATCAGCTAACGCTATATAATAATGGAGGTATTCAATTTTGATTGAAGTATATATTGATGGTGCATCAAAGGGAAATCCAGGTCCTTCTGGTGCTGGGGTTTTTATTAAAGGTGTGCAGCCACCTGTGCAATTATCACTGCCACTTGGAATCATGTCCAACCATGAAGCTGAATATCATGCATTACTGGTCGCATTAAAATATTGCATGGAACATAATTATAGCATTGTATCTTTTCGCACAGATTCACAGCTTGTTGAACGTGCTGTAGAAAAAGAATATGCAAAAAACAAAACGTATGCACCACTTTTAGAAGAAGCACTAGCGTACATCAAAAGCTTTGATCTTTTCTTTATAAAGTGGATTCCAAATAGTCAAAACAAAGTTGCCGATGAATTAGCAAGAAAAGCCATTTTACAAAATTAATGGGGGTTTTAGTGTGAAAAAAGGATGGATTGCTCCTCTCGCTTTATTATTTGTCTCCTTTATTTGGGGAGCCACATTTGTTGTCGTTCAAAATGCAATGTCATTTGTTGGGCCATTTACTTTTAATGGTGTTCGCTTTTTATTTGCTGGAATCATTTTATTATTTGTCCAATTTATATTCTCGAAAAAAACTTCAAAACAAGAAGTTCAACATAGTAGCATTGCTGGTTTAATTATCGGATTTTTCTTATTTATCGGTTATTTATTACAAACATTTGGATTACTCTATACCACTTCTTCTAAAGCAGGATTTTTAACTGGACTCAGCATTGTTATGGTTCCGATTCTTTCATTTATCTTTTTAAAACAAAGAGTTACACCTTTTATCATACTTGGCATTACTGCTGCAACAGCAGGCTTATATTTACTAACCGCTGGTGATTCTTTTCAATTGAATATTGGTGATATACTTGTTCTCGGCTGTGCAATTGCTTTTGCAGCCCATATTCTCATTAACGGAGTCTTTTCTAAAAAAATATCCCCTTTATTATTAAGCACATCTCAAGTATTATCTGTTGGAATTTTCTCTTCTATCTGCGCTTTTTTATTCGAGGACTGGAAAAAGTTATTTTCAATCTCTTTATGGACGAATTCTGCTTTTTTATTTGCTCTACTTGCAACATCCGTGTTCGCAACATCCATCGCTTTTTTTATTCAAACAGCTGCGCAAAAACACACCTCTCCAACAAGAGTTGCCATTATTTTCGCAATGGAACCTGTCTTTGCTGCATTAACAGGTGTTCTTGTCGCAAACGAACAACTTTCTATTCCCACAGTACTTGGTTGCCTTTGTATTTTCTTAGGCATGATCTTCGTTGAACTTCCTTCAAAAGCAAAAAAAGAAGCGCAGGCTGCGTGATGTTACGCTTGTAACGTCCACATAAAAGCCTTTGCGCTTTTTTTATCAGTAATTTTCTCTTCCTTCAAACGCTCCAATAAAGCGATAAAATAACTACCATCAAATTGTAGTTGATGTTTAATTGTTGCCTCAATCGCTGCATTCACAATCCCATCCGACGCACCAGTATACCCTTGACCAAACATAATAAACCCTTGTGCGTCCTCTGATAATTTAAATGCTTTTGTGTGTAAGAATGAAAGATATTCTTGTACCGTTTGCATGCTGTTCCCACCTACCAAAAAATTCTCCACTTCCTATCATACATTTTTTTAGGCTTTATGAGAATGAATTTTCTTTGACAATCTCTCTTAGATTTCTTGATTTCCTAAAAGATAAAAACAACACTAAATACTTCACTAATTTTCACTTTCTCTCCTTGGTTATATTGTAAGGTATTACATGATGTGAAGATCAATAAAGAAAATGAAATAATTCCCTTATATAAAAAGGATTCATGTACAGCATCACGAAATAAATAAAGTGTAACTTTAATCAACGGGAATTTTCTTTATTCCGTACCTGTCTCTCTATCTATATTCTAAACATCGAGACAAACTTATTACCTACAAATCACGAAATAAAAAGGAGAAATATAATGAAACAAGCTCTATTAATTATTGATGCTCAACAAGAACTTATTGATGGAAACGAGCAAGAATCTGCAGTATTTCATAAAGAGCAATTATTAACGAACATAAATATAGCCATTCAAAAAGCAATTCAATCCAATGCTCTTATTATTTTCGTCAGAGATACTGATGTTGCTTCTGGTATGGGGAAAGGATTTCAAGTACATGAGGAACTCAGAATTCCGCATGCAGCACAAATCATAGACAAACAAGCAACCAATTCATTTTATAACACCTCTTTACATGCCATTTTAAAAGAGAAAGAAATTGGTCATCTCGTTATAGGCGGCTGCAAAACAGAGCATTGTATTGATACTGCCGTTAGAACAGCAACTGTACAGGGATTTGATGTCACTTTAATTAAAAATGGGCATTCCACGAATGATTCTACGATTTTATCAGCCAAAAAAATTATTGAACATCATAATAAAACACTACATGGTCATTATAATGTGGATCATTTTTCTGTTGTTAGAGATGTCGAAGAAGCTCTATTTTCCCCTATTCATAATCAATATCGAGAATAGAAAAATCACATTTATAAATTTAAAAGATTCCTTTTTTAACACTCTATCCGAAAGAATTCTCCTTCTTCAAGCGTGTGTAGGGCGATAGCCCAACGCTAGGTGGGAGATGAATTTCGGTTTGGCATAGCAAAAAGATTTTTGATAAACTAGACACATGAAGTTCTTTGATAACTTGATATATAAGGTTGCAGGAAGAAAACAAAGTGCGAAAACCAAGCCGTTCGGTTCCTGCGTAAAATATCAACCGTAAAAAAGAACGTCCAAGCGTTGGACATCTAGGGGTGGAATAACCCGAAGTAACGCTCAGGGAGACGAAAGGTTGCTTTCGTCGTGGAACTGAGAAGCCCCCACTTCAAAATTCGTTAGAATTTAAGTGGCGGGTAGTTCACAAGGAATCTTTTTCATCCAAATATCTGTGCAGCAATTCCATATAATTCACCATTTCTTTTCAAAAATTGAGTGCTGTTTTTCAACATAATTGGTGGTTGATTTACCTTTTGAAATCCAACTGTCTCGAGCACTGTCATAAAAAATTCTTTTCCTTCTGGTACATCAATTCTAAGCCTTCCTTTATAATCTTTTGCCAAATGATGAACAATTGTAGTTGCGATATGATCATTCGGCGCGACAATTGATCCTATAATTCTATTTTCTGGAGTTTGTACGCTCATTCCATATCCCACAATATAATTTTCTTTGTCTTTTACAACTATACATTGCTCAGATTGTTCAATTCTTCTCTGTATAAAATTACTTCTATTTACCCCGAAAGCGGCTTCATCTAACTTCACAATCCCATTACTATCTCCCTTATCATAATCCATAAAAATATGTTGCTCATTTCTATCGTAATCTTTAGGAGTTACATACTGATTACATATATACTTTGAAACATGACTAACCACTTGAAAACCTAATCTTTCATATAAAGGTCTTCCTTCTTCTGTAGCAATAAGCATAATCGATGTCTTTTCTGAAACACTTCTTATACAAGCCTCTGTAATTTTTCTTCCAATCCCCTTTCCTTTATACTGAGGATGTACAATAACCATACCAATAGATGCTAGTTTCTCTCCATATAGGATGATAGCTGCACTAGCGATTATTTCACCTTGCTTATTTTTCCCACCATATATAATTCCAGAATTAACAATTGTTTTAATTTCTTCTGAGCTATAATCCCATCCAACTGATTCAGATAAATTTATAAGATGCGGTATATCATTTTCCTGAATTCTCTCTATTGCAATCACTATCTATCCTCCTTCTATATTCCATAAATGAATGTCTCAATACAACTCCTTTGAAACTTTAATCAGTGGGGGTTTTCTTCATCCACCACTGATTATTAGCCCTCACCAATCGTTTTTTTACGGGCAACCCGATCCCCACCTACCTTCCTCGTTTTTCTTTGAATCTTGAGGTGGAGATCTTACTGCCCACGAATAGCAGGATAAATAAGGAAGAACTCTATTATTCTTGCTTATTGATAATTCGTGCTAAATCCATAAAAAAGCTTAATGATTCAGGATTCGCCATGGAACCTTGATTGACTACCTTTTCTGCCGGAAATCCTAATAGAATTTTGCGAATTGGGACTTCTAGTTTTTTCCCACTCAATGTTTTCGGAATTTGCTCTACTACGTAAATTTCGTCAGGGGCAAACCGAGGCGAAACTTTTTGTTTTATTTCAGCTCTTATTGTTTCTTTTAAGTTATCACTCATATTTACTTCAGGTTTTAATACCACAAATAGCAGCATAAATGATCTACGTCCAAGGAGCTCTAAATCCACTACTAAACTCTCTATAATGGCATCCAGGGACTCAACTACACGATAGATTTCGCTCGTCCCTAGACGTACTCCTAGCCGATTGATCGTAGAGTCTGATCGCCCGAAAATGACACAGCTGCCTTTATCATCAAATTTAATCCAATCACCATGTCTCCAAATCCCTGGATACATCTCAAAATAACTTTCAAGATAACGCTTATTATTGTCATCTCCCCATAAATATATAGGCATAGATGGCATTGGAGAAGTTATAACCAACTCTCCAACTTCATTAGTAATCGAATTCCCTTCATCATCAAATGATTGTACGTTTGCACCTAAAGAACGAGTTTGTATTTCACCTGCGTAAACAGGCAATATAGGAGAGCCACCAACAAATGCAGTACATACATCAGTTCCTCCACTGGTCGAAACAAGCCATACATCTGTTTTCACATTTTCATATACCCATAAAAACCCTTCCACAGGTAGAGGTGAACCAGTTGAACAAATAGCCTTTAACTTAGAAAAACTGTTTCTTTCTTTCGGCTTAATCCCAAATTTCATACATGCACTTAGGAAACCGGCACTTGTACCAAAGAAAGTCACACCAACTTCTTCGGCAAGATCCCATAATCTATGTATACTAGGATAAGATGGGCTGCCGTCATATAAAACAATTGTACCTCCAGCTAAAAGACCACCCACTAAAAGATTCCACATCATCCACCCTGTCGTTGTAAACCAAAAAAACACATCATCTCGGTTAACACCTTGCTCAACTAATAATGTCTTAAGCTGTTCTAATAATATTCCACCTTGACTTTGTACAATTGGCTTTGGCAACCCTGTCGTTCCAGAAGAAAATAAAATCCAAAGAGGATGATCAAATGGGACCTTTTCGAAAACAAGATCATAATCTCCTCGCAATAGGTCATTCCAATACATTGTACGATTATTCAATTCAGAATCATTACTGCCAACATAAGGGATTAAAACTGTCTGCTTTAAGGTAGGTAGGCTCGATTGAATTTCCGAAACATTTGTTATTCTATTCTGAATTTTACTATTATAGGAATACCCGTCGACTGCAAATAAAATTGTCGGTTCAATTTGTTTAAATCGATCAATAACAGTATTTGTCCCGAAATCAGGAGAACAGCTGGACCAAACCGCTCCAATGCTGGCACATGCTAAAAAAGCAATTATAGTTTCAGGAACGTTAGGCATATAAGCCACAACACGATCTCCTGGTTTAACCCCTAATTCCTTTAGAGAATTGGCCACCATCGCTGTCTTTTCCTGAAGTTCTTTCCAGCTTAATTCTGTTCTCGGAGTGGTTTCTGATTGAAAAATTACTGCCGGTTTATTTTTTCTTGCATTTCGAAAAATATGTTCCGCATAATTTAAAGTAGCACCCGGGAACCATTTTGCCCCGGGCATCTTTCTTGATTCTAAAACTTGATGATACGGTGTAGTAGAAATAACTTGGCAATAATTCCAAATACTTTCCCAAAACACTTCAAGTTCTTCAACAGACCATTTCCATAGTTCCTTTTGATTTCCAAAAGATAGCCCCTTCTCTTGTTTGAGCCATTTCATGAAAAGACTGACACCTGAGCTTTCTATTTGTTGCTCTGATGGCTCCCATAACAGCACACCTTCAGTAATCGCTTTCATTATTATTCCTCCTTAGCTATCAATTTTTTAAGAAGTAAATAATAACTATATACAGCGTATGCTCTTAAAAAACCTTTTTTCAGAAGGGAGAGTTCGTGATTTAATAAAATGAAACTTTAATCAGGAGGGGACTTCTTCATCCCCCACTGATTATTAGCCTTCACCAATCAGGCATTTGCGCGCAGTTAATCCCCCACCTAACTTCTTTGCTTTCGCTGAATTTTGAGGTGGGGGTCTTACTGCCCGCGAATAGCGGGATAACAAATTACTTTATCAATATTCCATTCAATTCTTTCTGAAATATCATAATTTCTAAATCACTTTTTAACATCTTTTCAATATCGTATTTCATAATACACTCTCTTACCTCTGGTTGAAACATCACAGTGGTATCATATTTATCTTGAAACCACTTTTGTTTTCTTAGTAACTTGAATTTTTCGTTAACGATCCTTTGTTTTTTTGATGGAACAGAAAGAATTAATTGTAACGCCACCTTTTCTATTAACTCACTCATTTCATTCCCCTTCTTTCTCCGTCACAACCCCGCTCTTAAGTATGATCCATATATAAATAAAACCCCTTCGAACCATAAATGAAGGGATTTTACATAATTTTTTTATCTTATTCAGTTACTTGATACACGATATGATACATGCCTTTTTTCGATTTTTTCTTCTATTTCTCTTATATTCTCTTTATCGCTTAATAATAATTGTTTATTCTCTATCAATAATTGTTTAAATGATTTTCGTATTTTTTTTCGCATATTTAATTTCCTCCTTCACTATTACAAATAACTTATCAAAGGATCATTTATATAAAAGATAAGTAATTATCTGTGTAGTCTTATAATAAAAGATTCGTGTGAAATCTATTTGAATTCCAAATGAAAACTAAGTATTTTTTCTGATAACTTTATCGATTAAAAGAAATCACATAAAAAATAACGCCTAATCAAAATATATTTGATCAGACGTTATCTATAGTGGTAAGCAATCTCTCTAGCATTTCTTTTACAGCATATTTATAAATATTTCAGGTCTTCCCCAGTTCATTTGGTCGCAAACAAATCGTACTTTCTCTTCATCAATTGTATGCAGTCCTTCTTCTAGCGAGCATGAAATCGGAACTTCACAATGAATTTGTGCTAATTGTAATGATATGTTTAAATTCTCCAAATCATTTTCAATTTTTGTACGCTGTGCTTTTGTTAATGCCGCTATATTTTCTAATACTGTCGCTACGGTTCCGTGTTCTTGAATTAGTTTATATGCCGTCTTTTCGCCAATTCCTTTTACACCTGGGTAGTTATCACTCGTGTCTCCCATAAATGCTTTCGCATGAACGATTTGCCAAGGCTCTACACCCTTTTCTTCCCTAATCTTCTCTGGCGTATAATACTCATAGTTTCCAATACCCTTACGAAGAAGCATTACCGTAACATTTGTATCAACAAGCTGTAATAAATCTGTATCGCCTGTTAAAATATATACTTCTGCCTCACTAGCGTATTCTTTTGCCAACGTACCAATACAGTCATCAGCCTCATAGCCTTTCAGTCCAATTACAGGAATAGATAACTTCGATGTCATCTCTTGCACGAGATCAAATTGCGGAATCAATTCTTCTGGTGGTGCTGCACGATTTGCTTTATAGTTTGAGAAAGATTCTGTTCGGAATGTCGTACTTCCCATATCCCAGCACGTTACAATATGCGTCGGTTCAATCGCTTGCGCCGCTGTTAATAAATGTTTCATATAACCATGAATCCCGTTTGTTGGGGTACCATCTTGTCGTTTCATAAATTGGCCGTAAACACTTGTTGCGTAAAAGGCACGAAATAATAGTGCCATGCCATCAACTAACAATACTTTTTTCATAATTCCTCTCCTACTAACAAAAAATAATAACCTCACGTTATCACGTAAGGTTATATAAATAGATTACCATTCTACGTTTCTGTTCAACTTTATCTATTATACAATGTTTTCATATATTTAGCACCATTAATAGTTTAACATGTTTGACTACAGCATGTATGAAGTAATCCAGAATACGTGTTTTTACCTGTTGAAACGACCACAGCCTTCGCACTTCCATTTACAACATGTGTGCCTTTAAAACATACATTTTCAAGTTGAAGTGGATTGTAATCTTTCATTCGTTTTAACGGAATAAAACGTTTGCGTTCAAGATGATAACAGCTTTCAAATTTCTCTACATTCGTTTCTTTCCCTGTTAGCACCGATTCATTTACTAACAAATCCTCTGCAAAAATAATACGTACATCAGCTGGAACTGTATCACCTGCTGAAAGAAAAATCATATCCCCGGGAACTAGCTCCTCAACTGGAAGTTTCATTATTTTTGATTCGCTATTCATCTCCGCAGTTGTACATCCTTCTATCCTAGAAACAGTAACCATTACAATCTCACACTGATTTTGATTATGAACACGTTGCTTTGTAAATCCAGGGAGCATTTCACATAATTTCATCATTACATCAAAAAGAATTGCTCTTTTTGAAGGTAATTCATTTTTCCCGTACACATGCATGCGTTTCTGCGCTTCTTTAATAGAAAGACCATCTCTTGTCGTTTTAAAATAAGCAAATACAGACTTTACATCTCTTGTTGCAATTTCAATTAACAAGTCTTTATTTTGTTTTAACATAGATTGCTCTTTCATCATTCTTTTACTTTGTTTATGAGACATGTTACCCACAAGTTTATTTACATATAACATATTATCGTCTCCTCCTTTACAACATAGGAAGAAACGCTTTGTTTCTCAATTTATCTCACTTTAACAATGGATATCCCTAAACTCAGTTAAAGTGTCTACGCTCAACTCATAATTATTTCAGCACATAACTATAAGCTGCCCGCTATTTTAGTGATAAATTATAGAGGGAGGAACAAGTCGTTTCCTGCCTACATCATATATTTTTGTTTTGCAGTATATGGGTAACGGAACCGAGTCAGAATTTGACATGCTCCTCACCTCCTCTTTCATTTGTTAGTCAGTATTTATACTATGGAAATGGTCATAGTTTGTTAATAAAAAGACCTTTACTCATAAGCGAGTAAAGGTCATTACATACGTAAATAAGCGATTCCTAATCAACATAGAAATCTGCGAACCTCTCCCTCGCCGAGTTTTAGCACTGTATAGCATAGGTACATTACCAGCTACGTTAAGAAAAACCTTAATTCGATCATTCCTGTTGACCCATTGGCGTCTCTCGACATTTTTGGGCAGTAGCATTTCTCTATACAGGAGCCTCACCTAACAGAGACTTATTTTTTTATTACATAGAAAATGTTACTCCTATTTAAAATAGATGTCAACACCTTCAGTTCAAGGTTTTTCAATACGTTAAACACCCAGCAATCACGATTCCGATGGAAATTGATAAAAACATAAGGAAAAGTCCGACGGCCTGATTATCTTCTTCGATGCTTTGATTGATATTAAAACGCGGTGTGAGCCATTCAGCTAAATAAAACACAATAATCTGTGCTAAAATTCCAATCGCTCCCCATAAAACCATATCCAAAAATGAAATAGAATTAGCTGCGGTCGAATACAAAACAATAGCAAGACCAAGAAGTCTTCCTCCAAGTGCATAACTTGCTGCTTTATTACCTTTCGCCATTAACGAAAATTCCTTGACTTTCGTTGTCACTTCCATAAGAAACAGACCGATACATAAAAGACCGATTGAAATCGCTAAATAAAGTAAGAAATTTATCATTTATAATCCTCCTTTTTAATTCCTACAGGTAAATAATAAGATTCATTCCCCGTAATTTTTTCACCGGCACGTATACCAATACTACTTGGTTTTCCTGCAATTAAAAACGATCCAAACACATACGACAGCTCCTCGTTTCCCCTTTCAGTCTCAAGTGAAACAACTGGAAGCTTTATATATTTTTGAAATACAGGAAGTTCTTTTTTATACGTTTGATATGAATTTTGACTAACAATATTGGTGTCTTTGTCACGAATTGTAACCGTGTCGCCTTCTCTACCGAACGAAGGCTTTTGAACAAAAGAACTTTTCCCTAAAAAAGGATCCTGTTCTAGGTAAGTAGGGAGCATATATTTTTTTATCCATTGTCGTTCCTCATTTGTATAAAAAGCGCCCGCCTCGGCCAATCCCCAAATCAGGCATTGAATCGATTTTGGCTGAAGCAGAAAGGATGAGATAGGATTTATAATAAAGAGCTTTCCTTCCTTTACAAGTTGCAGTAGCTCAATCCCTACAAGATCTCCGGTTTTGGGATCCCTGTCCTCAACCAAGTCTTCAATAGGATATGTCTGACGATACAAAATATCAATTGGCACACCGTCTCTGTCGACCAAAGCATCGTCAGTAATTCTGAGTTCTGGCATTGACATCATTTTGTTTTTAACCTGACATAGCTGACTCAAATACGCAGTCGTATTCCAATCCTCTATATTTTCATGATGGGCTGTGAAGACAACATTTGGACTTTCTATTCCCTTAGCAGCCTCCATCACAGCTTTTGTGATACCAGAAGAGAGAAGACGTTCCTGATTCTTATTCGGATCATGATAATCTAATTCTTTACAAACCACTCCATTCATTTGAAAGCATTCCACGATAAAAGTTGGAGTATCACTATTAAACTCAAGCATTTTGATACCACTATCCTTCAAAACAAAATCAAACCGTGAAATAATAGATTCAGGAAACAGAGATTTCATTCTAATAAAAGGCAAACTTGAAGATGGAAAACCAAATTCAAGAAGCTGAGCGTCAGACAAGGTCCGAAGAAGCCTAGCAGTCTTAAAAAATACTTTCCCCATTCTTTCTGTTGCTAATTGCAAATCTTGGATTATTTGTTCTGTTATTTCAAAAACATGAAAAAGGCTATACTCACTCCCGTATAAGTCAGACCAAAAGTGAGGGAACCTTGAATAAAATTCACTTCGTTTCTTTATGTAAAGCGACATAATTTAACCTCCGAATCCACCCTTTGAACCGCTTCCAATTCCCCCTTTAAAATTGGACGAAGCTTGGTAGGACTTAAATTCAGATGAATTTTTGAAGGTGGATTTATTTTGATAGTATGTACTACCGTAATAATAATGCCCATGATAACTTGAACGGTTG
Source organism: Bacillus cereus group sp. N21 (assembly GCF_016483395.1). Lineage (NCBI taxonomy): Bacteria > Bacillati > Bacillota > Bacilli > Caryophanales > Bacillaceae > Bacillus > Bacillus cereus group sp. N21. Next base: position 29,551 of record NZ_JAEHBX010000017.1, on the reverse strand, counting down.
TCATCACATCGCCACACACCAAGTTCATCATCCCAATCCCAATCAGCACAACTCTTATCCTTCGGTTTTGGAGGGAGATCTTCTGTACATCCAGATAAAGTGCTAGTCATTAAAGAAGTAAGAACACCTGTTACTAACCATTTGGTTTTTGTCACTTTCCAACGCTCCTTTGTATATTATTTTTTTATTATAATAGAATTCATGATAAAATAGAAGAAAAAGGAAGAGGGAGTACAATTGCGGTTAGAATATCGACTCAATGATGAAGCGAAACAATACCCTGCCCTATGGAGCTACGCGAACATTCCTGTTTCCGAAACCGTCGCAAGGATGACTTGTGAGTATTTCATTAAAGAAGGAGATACATATGTCGTAACAGCGACCGTGATGGATCCTGATGGAACAGCAGTATTATATGTCCAAAAAGAAGCGTTCTTCGATGATCCTTCAGAGCCTACATATTCCCATATAGGTTTTGAGATTAGAGAACTACAAGAGGCAAATTCAATTTTAATAGAAAGTAAAGATGTATGGAACCATGACGAGATTTTAACGTATCTCCATTCAGATATTTTGTACGTTCAAAAAGACGGAATATTTATGGAACTCGCCTTAGATTCCAGAGAGATTGATGAAGACCGAAAGTGCTATGTTTATTATGGAAATTTTACAGGTGGGCACAGATAAAGTGAAACTTTAATCAGTGGGGGTTTTCTTCATCCCCCACTGATTATTAGTTGAACGAATCGGGCTTTTACGGACAGTAAGACTCCCACCTAACTTCTTTGTTTTTGCAGAATTTTGAGGTGGGAGTCTTACTGTCCGTTAATGCGGGGTAACAATCAAATGAAACTCCCATAATTGGGAGTTTCATTTGATTTCTAATATTTTTATGCTCTCCACACAATGAAATTCTAATCATTTCCATAGTCCCGATAAAAGGTTCCTAAAACAAAAAAACCTTACGTATAAAACGTAAGGTTTTTTATATAGCCCCACACATGCCGTTCTCTCTAGATGTCCATAAACCTGCTCTCACAGGTGGATGTTCTCATAAATGCTTTCAGCTTCCTTCTTAAAAAGATGGCATGCTGTTTACATTTAAATATTGAACTTCCGTATTATACTTATTGGTTTAAGACATACATAAGCTACGTACACCGTAGGAATTTTATATAATGTTAGTTAAAATAAGACCCCCGCACGTGCCGTCCCTCGTAAATGTCCAAAAACCCGCTACTCGCAGGTGGATGCCCTCACAGCTACCGTACATCTTCCTCCACATGGAAGGCTTGATGATGGTCGCTAAATGTTGAGCTTCCGTATAACTAACATCGGTTTTAGACATAAATAAGTTACGTACACCGCAGGATGTTTTATTTACTTGTCGTTATCTTATCACATTGCATGCAATGTGTAAAATGTAATGTTTTGAAGCAAATTCTTGCTTGTGACCTTATTTTAATACAAAATATTTTTGCATGCAAGAGGTTACTGTCCTTCTTTTACAATTTGGTTTTCTGGATAAGAAATCCAATCACTCCAGCTTCCAGCATATAACTTCACGTTACGAAAACCAGCTGTTTGTAACGCTAATACATTCGGGCATGCTGTTACACCAGATCCGCAATAGACGATTGTTTCCTTCTCTTTACTAAGATAGCGGAAACGATCTTCTTGTTCCTCTTTATCTTTGAACTGACCTTCCGATGTGATTCCATCTTTCCAAAAATAATTTTCTGCTGTTGGAATGTGACCAGCTTTAGGATCAACAGATTCTTCAGCGCCAGCATAACGTTTTGGCTCTCTCGAATCAATTAACGTAACATCTGCATTTGTACGAATTTTTTCTTTCACATCTTTCATCGTTACAAGCATGTTGTCTTGCACATTCGGTATGAATTTTTTCCGTTCAATGGTTGGAACTTCAGCTGTTGTAGATAAATTTTGGTCTTTCCAAGCAGGAAACCCACCATTTAACACATATGCTTTTTGATGTCCTACATATGTTAATAGCCACCATAGACGCGAAGCCATTGCACCAGCTTGACTATCATATGCAACCACTGTCGTATTTTTATCAATACCAGCCTGAGAAAGCTTTTCGGCAAAATTCTCAAGACTTGGGAGTGGATGACGACCACCATGCTCCGTAACAGCGCTTGATAAATCAAGATTTAAGTCAAAATATAATGCATGGGGAATATGTTCTTTTTCATACTGCTTTCGTCCCAAATTTGAATCAGCTAAGTCAAAACGACAATCGACTACACGGACATGTTCATCTTCTATGTGATCACGTAACCATTCGACTGTAACAATCATGCTTAACGACCTTCTTTCTCTTGCAGACGACCTACATACTCCATAACCATATCTTCTGTTACAATTTTACGTTGCGGTGCAACACCTCGTTTAGCAAGAGCATTGATTTGCTTCGTTACCATATTAATTGCATCTACTGAGAAATGTTTTCCATTTGACGCAAGTGCTACTGCTGCTTCAATTGCCGCTTCACGCTGTGCTTCTAACTGTAAAAATGTTGTCACAATTTCATTTTGTTTACGAGAATGTGCTGTAATTGCTTTATGTACTTCCATCTTCTCTTCCCCCTAAATAATTTATACTTTCTCGCCAATTCTTCATAAGAAAATGACTAGAGTTCTATTGTAAGCCGAATCATATCTCGGCATACAATCCCATTTTCAATAATCTCTTCTTCATAATGCTTCGAAAAGTAATCAAAATCAATAGAATAAATACGAAAACCACATTTTTGATAGAAAGCAAGCTGTGAAATACTAGAATTCCCTGTCCCTACCTCAAGGTTATGCATGTGTTTTCCTTTGGCAGTTGCAATTGCATGCTGTAATAACTGTTTTCCAAGTCCTTGCCCTTGTATTTCTTCTGAAACAGCGATATTCATAATTTCCATTGTTTGCGGTCTTGTTTCAAGTAATACATATACGCCTATAACATTTTCTTCATATTTTGCAATATATAAAAGACCTCTCTTCAAATATGAATTAATTTGCCTCTCACTGGGATCAGCAAGCAACAATAATGACATCGGCGCCTTATCTTGCGAAATACGTTCCATGACAATTTTCATGAAATTTCCCCTTTCTCTCTTGTTCTAAACCCTCCTTGTCTACCATAAGTAATACAAAGGAGGGATTCACCATGGACAACAATGAGAAAAAATGCAACGTCATCTCGATTGATGGAAAGAAAAAGAAAAACGGAACATATTCCCACCCAAAATTAGTTGTAGATGGAAAAACATATGAGTTTTCTTCATTCGTCTTATGCGGTGAAACACCAGATGGCAGACGGTTAGTTCTGACTCATATGATTTCTACAGATGAATTTGCAGGATTCGTAAAATCTCTGGATGCTGTATTACAAAAGAAAATTGAACGAATCTTTTTTTCATAGAGCTTATAAAATATGAATTTCTTTTTCGATTGCTGCTAACTGTTTCTGTAATTGTTCCTTACTTTGTTCATATAGCGACACATCAATTGTCTCTGCTAAAGCGAATAATACACTTGCATAATATTGCTTAACATCTTCCTGCATCACTTTTTTGAATAAGTCCCATTTCAATTCCCATTCTTGTTTATAATGCTGGATAAATATCTCTTCTTCATCAGCTACATATTGGGATACGACAGGCTCAAGTGATTCCTTCGTATCTTCCTGCATTGTTGCTTTATCATTTTTTTCAAAGAAACTTTTCTCATTTTTGAAATGAGATAATGCCTTTTTAAAATGCTTTATTTCTATAGAAGGAAACGGCTCTTTATGCGTAATAACTTGGTATTCATAATCTGCTGTCCCATTCATAGAAATAGATTCGTTTTCCAACTTACATTTCACTGCAATTTCATCTTTTGCACGTTGCATCGCTTCATCCATCCATTTTTCAAGACGTAGTGACGTTGCTCGCATTTCCTGTAATAAATCATGTTGGATAAAGGCTACAAGTTCCATGAGACATTCTTGCAACTTAATTTTCACATTTCCATCTGTTCGAAGGGATGCTGGGTTAATAAATTCAGTAAACACATCGTTATAACGTAAAAATAGACGTTGCTGCACATAATATAACAGTTCTTTCACTTCATTTTGCATCGCTTGCTCTTCTGCAAGTACACTATACGATGAAATAATATGAAGTAGCTGCTCACGTTCTGCTTCATATTTTTTTATTTGTTTTTCTTTCTCATCGTTCCCTTGCTTTGCTCCTTGTATCATATTTACAAGAAGCTGCTCAGCACTTTGCAATGCGCTATATAAAGAATGGACAGATACGAGCATTAAATCACGCATCATAAAGGATGTAAATGATTCTTCAAACTTTGTAATCCCCGAATTTTTCAAGATACCATACTTTTCTTTTGCAATACTCTTTCCTTGTTTCTCCTCAAGTGCACATAAGCTCGAAATTGCAAATAGACGTGGATTTCGGATACCGTATTGCAGGAGCTGGTCTGCTATATAGCCTTTTACCATTTCAAGTTCATCCTCAGACTGAGCTAAATCCGCTGCGTTAATTAAAAAGAACATTTTATCAAGCGCAAATGTATCTTTGACACGGCCAAGTTGAATTAAAAATTCACGATCCGCCCTTGAAAAGACATGATTGTAGTATGTTACAAATAAAATCGCATCAGCGTTTTTAATATATTGGAATGCAACGTCTGTATGTCGAGCATTAATAGAATCTGCTCCTGGTGTATCAACAAGTGCAACGCCTTGTCTCGTTAAAGCACAATCATAGTATAATTCCATATATTCAACAAAACATGATTTCTCTTCATTCGCTACATAATCAGAGAATTCCTCTAACGTAACTTGCACTTGTTCTCCCAAATGATTAGAAACTGCTTGATATCCCCTCTGCACTGCACGTAAAAAACTAAATGTTGTTTTCTGCTTTCCACTTGGTGACGGGTATTGTAGGATTGTATCTATTTGTAATAACGCTTCTTCAAATGTCTTTATTTCATAATAAAACAATTTATAAACTGCTTTCATATCTTCTAATAGCGCCTGCTTCGATTTAAACTGAACAATTACTGTGCCGTGAGGTTTGTCTTCTGTAATCGGTAAAATATGATTAATCGTCGCCGTTGTTGGATTTGGTGATACTGGGAGTACATTCGCACCAAGCAATGCATTTGCAAATGATGATTTCCCTGCACTAAAAGCTCCAAATAACGCTACTGTAAATTGCTTTGTTTCAACACGTTTTCTTTTCCCGACAACTTCTTGATGCAAATGTTTAAGTGTAGGAAGAGTTTCTAATATTGTTTCCGCATCTTTTACTTGTTCTAATATACGATGAATATTTAATGTTGCTGTTGTTTTTATATTTTCTTCCTTATACGAAATACTATCACTTTGTACCTCTTGTTCTTGTAATGTAAACTTCTCATTTACAACCTGTTTCTTCCCTTGTAATACTTTTTCTACTTGCAATTCATTTGGCACCGGTACATGATCGCTCCAAATACCTTGTAAGTAATTCTCGTATTTATCATACGCCTCAATATATTGTAATTTTGTTTCTTTTGCTGTCTGTAACATAGTATATTGCTCAATTTCTTGTTCAATATGAGCAATCTCTTTCTCCATCTTTTTCCGTAAAACGCCCGTGCTTTGCTCAAAAATTTGCTGTGCTTTCATAAAGTAGCGTTTCTTCAGCTCATTCGCAACATCCGCTGTATAAAGAAGCAAGTAATCTCCTGTAAACCCTGCACCTTGTTTAATGGTTTCTGCTAATAATTCTGGACCAAAAGAAATTCGCAGTGCATATATGTCTTTTCCGACTTCTTCTGTAAACATCCCTTCATCTTTTAAGAAAGCCACAATAAACTCTTTCACATGAAAATCAATCTGTGTTTCAACGGTCTTCCCTAGTGCTAAATAAAATGCATCTAAACGTCGCTGTTTTTCTTGCTCTGTTTTTCCTTTTGCAAATAGCAAACCAACTTTAAACTTCGTTAGCTTCGTTTCTAAATATTGATTTGCTAGCTCTCTCATTTCAAATGGCATTAAGTAAGCATTGTCTAATATTGCTTGCAATCCTTTTATAAATTCATTTTTCACGTCCGATTCTTTACTAGCCACACGTCGTTTATTTTCAATAAGCTCTTCTTTCTTTTCCATTACGTCTGTAAGCGATAGGGGTAATGCTAATTCTTTTTGGTAGGGCATTAATTGTTTTTCATTTTCTGAAAGAATAAATGAAAAATGTTCTTGTAATAAATATGCCGTTTCTCTTTCCATACCATTGCTCACATACTGCTCACGCTCTTTCATAATCGAAGAAAGCAATTTCTCTAATCTTTGTATTTCATTATACGAATGGTTCATCATTCGTAAAGAAGTATAAAAAATACCATCTACTTCAATATCCCAGTTAGAAAACGATTGACTCACACTTTGCCTATAATCTTCAAATGATAGCTCATTTTCTTTATGCTTATCGATTTGATTGATAACAAGATAAACTGTTTTATTACGCTGCTTTAATTCTTTCACAAACTGCAAATTCACTTCTGACTGAACATGGTTATAATCCATCATGTAAAAAATAACATCCGCAAGATGGAGTGTTGATTCTGTTGCTAATTGATGCGCATCATCTGTTGAATCAATTCCAGGTGTATCAACGAGCATAACGCCATCAGGAATTGGCGCATCATTTCGATAAATATGAACGCCAATTATTTCATCACCATTTTTACAAAGCTGTTTCAATTCTTCCGCCGAGTATGCACCATCATATTCATAATGCTCTCCAGATTTCACTGTCACAACAACACGGTCCTGTCCCTTTTCAATTTTAACAACGTTCGCGCTTGTCGGAATCGGACTTGTTGGTAATAACTGCGCTTTATATAAGTGATTCATCATTGTCGATTTTCCAGCAGAAAAGTGACCGCAAAAAGCAATCATAAGCTGTTCTTGCTTATATTTTTGAATTACTTCAAACAACTTCAAACTATTTTCCGTATCACCATGCTTCTGCCATTCTTCATAAAAACAAACAAGCTTTTTCATACTGTTTGTCTGTACTATGTTTGTCATCCCCTTGTTCCCCTTTATTCCAAGATGTATATACCCTACTATCATACTAAATTTTCAGGATATTCTCATTAAAAATAAAAAATCCCTTTCATTCTTTTGACAGATGAAAGGGATTCTATGTAAGTTTGTTCATTTTGTTGCTCCGACTCCATTTAACACATATTTTGTAACGACAGCATACACAGCCACCGTTCCTGCAACTAATGCATATACCATATTTAGCACACCAACCTTTTTTGATAATGATTATCACTTTTGAGTATATTTTATCATTAAAGAGAATCATTATCAATATTAATTTCTAAAAAAGAAGCTCCTTGAAAATAAGGAGCTTCTTTACTACCTGTTTTAAAGGAGTGAAAAACTTGCTGTGCATCCTTATTATATCTCATAACAAACATCTTAACAGTTTCAAAAATTGGAAATCCCCTCTATCTCCTTTTGATAACATTTTGTATAATAAAAGGGCTTTATTCAAAGGAGGAAAATAATGGAACAAAGCGTTTCGCACGGTGAGAGGATTCATTCTATCGATATTATTAGAGGGATTGCTGTATTTGGTATTTTTCTTGTTAACTGGCCTGTTATTGCTGGTGTTGACACTAGTGAAATCACAGGAGGTTATGAAGGAATAGACCGTTATATTCGCCTATTTTATGACATGTTTATTCAAACAAAATTTTATACTATTTTTTCATTTTTGTTTGGACTAGGATTTTACATTTTCATGCAGCGTGCTGAGACAAAAACAGATCATCCAAAAACATTATTTGTTCGTCGTCTCCTCATCTTATTATTATTCGGCTTCATGCATTATGTCCTTTTATGGGATGGGGATATTTTACATAGCTATGCAATTGCAGGATTTTTCTTATTTTTATTTTATAAAAGAAAGCCTCGTACTGTTTTAATATGGGCTTTAGTTCTATTAGGACTTTTCCAGTTTTTCATGCTACTAATGAGTTTACTCCTTATGTTTATGCCAATAGAAGAATTAAGAACTTCCCTCCCTATTATGCCTTTAGAAAATTGGGGAGTACAAGTGCAAGATCGCTTTACAGACTTTTATTCTGAAGTAATCCAGACAAACCTTTTTATACTTCCAGAAATAGTTGGATTATTCTTTCTCGGCTTATATGCCGGCAAAAACGACATTTTCCGCCGAACGAATGAACTAGATCCAAAACTAAAAAAGTGGCAAATCATTATGTTCGTTTTAACATTACCTATTTGGTTCTTCATGATTCGCTACTTTGTGGCAAAACAGCCATATGAACCAATCTACATGAGAGGTCTTACAATGTTTAGCGGGAAAACATTATTTATCTTTTACATTTTCACACTTATGCGCTTATTACAGAAGGAGCGTTGGCAGAAGCTATTACGTCCATTCCAATATGTAGGTCGAATGGCACTAACAAATTACATTTCAAGCACAATCATTACATTGCTTGTGTTTGGTCTGTTTTTCAAAAATTATTTACCAGTACCATTATGGATCGGCCCAATATTTTGCATCGGCTTTTATACATTACAAATCTGTATTAGTCGCTGGTGGCTCTCTCATTATCAGTACGGTCCACTTGAATATATTTGGCGCCTTGGCACATATGGAAAAATGATGCCTCTAAAAAAGAAAAGCAAGGTCTCTTAATGAGAACCTTGCTTTTTGTTTATGCTTCTGTTACAGCACTTTGCATTGGAATTTGCTCTTCTTTTGTTTTCGCTTTGCGCTGCGGAATCATATTAAACACAATATTTAAGAGTACAGCTGACGCACTTCCAAGTACAATTCCGTTATCTGTTAAAATACGAATACTTTCTGGAAGCTGAGAGAATAACGTTGGAACGACTGTTACACCAAGGCCAATTCCAACAGAGCATGCTACGATTAATAAATTTTCTTGTTTTGCAAAGTCTACACTACTTAACATTTTAATACCGTATGCCATAACCATCCCAAACATTGCTAGCATGGCACCACCAAGTACTGGCTTTGGAATAATCGTTGTGATAGCTGCAATTTTTGGAATAAAACCAAGAACGATTAACATACCACCGCACGTATAAATAATGACGCGATTTCGTACACCTGTTAATTGAACAAGACCTATGTTTTGCGAATAAGTCGTATATGGAAATGCATTAAAAATACCACCTAAGATCATCGCTAATCCTTCGGCACGATAACCCTTTGTTAGCTCTTTTTCACCAATCTTTTTGTTACATATATCGGATAAAGCGAAATACACGCCAGTTGCTTCCACAATCCCAACACAAGCAACGAGAATCATCGTAATAACCGGCGTTAACTCAAATGTTGGTGTGCCAAAGTAAAACGGTTGAATACCGTGAAACCACTCAGCTTCTCCAACAGCCTGCAAGCTCACCTTTCCCATAAATGCTGCAATAATCGTACCAAATAAAAGGCCAAGTAATATAGAAATAGAACGGATAAAACCATCAAAGAAGCGGTACATAATTATAATAAATAGTAAAACACCAAATGCTAACGCTAAGTTTTCTAGACTTCCAAAATCCTTACTTCCAACTCCTCCAGCCATGTCATTAATAGCCGCTGGAACTAATGTAACTCCAATAACTGTAACAACAGAACCCGTTACTACAGGCGGGAACAGTTTCACAAGCTTTCCAAATAATTTTGCAAAAATAACAACGAACAATCCTGCTGCAATAATTGCTCCATATATGGAAGAAACACCGTACTGTTTACCGATGGCGATCATCGGTCCAACTGCTGTAAACGTACAACCAAGTACAACAGGAAGGCCAATTCCAAAAAATCGATTCGATAAAGCTTGTAAAATTGTTGCGACACCACACATTAATAAATCGATGGATACTAAGTATGTTAATTCTCGTTGATTTAAGCCAAGTCCTCCGCCAACAATAAGTGGAACAATTATTGCTCCTGCATACATCGCAAGCATATGTTGCACGCCAAGGGATGCGATTTTAAATGGGTGTTGCTTCATGACTATTTCACCTCCGCAGTCTCATGCTGAACAAATGTAACAGTACCGTTATCAAGTGATGCAATTTCTGCAAGTGATTCTACACGAACACCGTTCTCACGTAGTTTCTTTCCTCCGTCTTGAAATGCTTTTTCAATAACAATTCCAATCCCAGCAATACTTGCACCGGCTTGCTCTACTAAACTCATTAAGCCTAAAGCAGCCTGACCGTTTGCTAAAAAGTCATCAATGATTAATACACGATCATTTTCATGGATATGATTTCTAGATAATGAAATCTCATTCGTTTCTTGTTTTGTAAATGAGTATACTTTTGCAACATACATATTATCTTGTAACGTTAACGATTTCCGCTTTCTTGCAAAAACCACTTTTACACCAAGCTCTAAACCTGCCATAACCGCTGGTGCAATACCCGAAGATTCAATCGTCACGATTTTTGTAATATTATCTTCCTTAAAACGCTGTGCAAACTCTTTTCCTATTTTTTGCATAAGTACTGGATCAATTTGATGATTTAAAAAGGCATCTACCTTCAACACATCACCAGATAAAACCTTTCCTTCGTTTAAAATCTTTTCTTGTAATACTTTCATGCTTGCTCCCCCTCTTATGCAAATAAAAAACTCCAAAAGCAGCCACCACTCGTTACAAGTGAGAGACGTGCTTTTGGAGCTTCGCAAAAAAGAATGCTAAACCAGCAATATATTCGTCCTCACCCATAGTCAAAGTATTTACGGTACTTCGGTAGAAACTTGCAGGCCATATCCCCGCGATTATATGAGTGTAGCTAACCTATTTATTTTATAGAAGGATTATAACGCACTTTTTTTACTTTGAAAAGCGTTTCTAGAAAAAACACGTACAAATTTTACAAAAACATCTTTTTCGTTCGAGTTTTGAAACCTCTTACATTTTGTATTCTTCTACTAGAGACTCGTTAAAATAACTGGTCCATCCTTTGTAATTGCTATCGTGTGCTCGTATTGCGCTGCCAATTTTCCATCCATCGTCCGGGCAGTCCATCCATTTAAATCTACTTTTGAATATCGCATACCTACATTTACAATCGGTTCGATCGTTATTACCATTCCTTCTTGTAATTCTGATCCTTGACCTGACTTTCCAAAATGAAAAATTGCTGGTTCTTCATGGATTTCTTTACCAATTCCATGCCCTGTAAAATCCCTTGCGACAGAAAACCCTTCCGAAGCTACATAACTTTCAATCGCATATCCAATATCACCTACACGATTTCCGATTATCGCTTGCTCAATTCCTTTATATAAAGCATTTTCCGTTACTAGTAATAACTTTTCTGCTTCATTAGAAATATCCCCTATTTTATGAGTCCATGCAGAATCAGCAAGAGCACCATTTAAGTTCACTACCATGTCAATCGTAACAATATCACCTCCCTTTAATGGGTGAGTAGTCGGAAAACCATGACACATTTCATCATTCACAGATGCACATATTGCATATGGATAATTGTTATATCCTTTTTGTTCAGGTGTCGCACCATTCTTTTCTAAATACGTTTCAACAAATGTATTAATTTCCAATGTCGTGATACCTGGTTTTATTATTTTCGCAATTTCTTGATGACACGAAGCTAGTAAATTTCCCGATTCGCGCATCAAATTTATTTCTTTTTTCGTTTTTATTGTACTCATGAAATCTCCCCTCGATAAAAGCTTTCCAAATTCAATCATACACATCCTCCTCAACAATTTCAAAAGAGCATTCATTTCACATTTTTTTCACAAATTAACATTCCAAAACTTGTAAGAATCCGCGACTTTATAAGTTCTCATCATAGACATAGTTTTTATTGTATCAATGAACACTTTTTGAAAGCACATTCGGACGTGATGAAATTATCTAAATTTTTTGTATTATAAAAATGTAAGATTTCATTTATCCAAGGAGGGGTATCATGGGGGAACATAATTTACATCAGACAGAAACTGAAAACACTCAAAAAAGTTCGTTAAAAGGAACTTTAATCTCTGTTTTTTTTATTGGTTTTTTCATTATTTTCACGTGGTTTAGCGTCTATCAAATTTTTGTTAATCGGCTATAAGATATAGTTCTGAAAAGGGAGATGGAGATATGCACTTACATAAATACGAAAAAATTTGGCTCATTTTCGGTGTCGGCTCACTGTTCGTATTTTTGGCTGTTTTAGGGATTAGTGCTTTTTATATGGGTAACAAACCACCGAGTTGTTTAACTACAATTGACCCAGAAAAGGTTCAAGCGACCGCACCATTTGATCAACCCGGCGTTAAACAAGTTGGAAAAAATCATTATCAAGTGACGATTGTCTCACAAGCTTTTTCTTTTACACCAAATACAATTAAAGTACCAAAAGGTGCAAAAGTAGATTTTGTCGTTGCAACAAAAGATGTTGTACATGGTTTTGAAATCGCAGGGACAAATGTCAACATGATGATTGAACCTGGATATGTAAGTACCGCTTCACAAGTTTTCCAAAAATCTGGAGAGTATTTAATTGTCTGTAATGAATATTGTGGTACTGGCCATCATATGATGAGCGCGAAAGTAGAGGTGACCGACAAATGATTGCACTGCAGGATAAAATAAGCAAACGAGATGCAAAATTAGCAATGGCTCATAGTCACATCGCATTTATCGCCCTGTTTTTAGGTGGGTTATGCGGATTACTACAAGTTCTTGTCCGTTCAGGAAAATTCAATTTACCTGCTGGTATTGGTTATTATCAAGTGTTAACAACACACGGTGTTTTACTCGGGCTCGTCTTAACAACGTTCTTTATTATCGGTTTCTTATTTGCTTGTATGAGTAAAACAACTGGTGTCCTCTCAAAAGGTGCCCGACAAACAGGCTGGATCGGTTTTTGGCTTATGACAATTGGAACAACAATTACTGCAATTTTTATCCTACTCAATAAAGCTACTGTACTCTATACGTTCTATGCTCCATTAAAAGCACATCCTGGATTTTACATTGGCCTTACCCTTGTTATTGTTGGAAGTTGGTTCAGCGGATTTGCAATGTTTGCTCAGTATCGTACATGGAAAAAACATAACAAAGGAAAAATAGGTCCTCTGTTAAGCTTTATGGCTGTTGTGACAATGGCACTATGGCTTGTTGCAACACTTGGTGTAGCGGCAGCAGCACTTATTCAATTTATTCCATGGAGCCTAGGCTTTATTGATAAAATTGACGTCCTGGTCAGCCGAACACTATTTTGGTACTTCGGTCATCCGCTCGTTTATTTTTGGCTTCTTCCTGCCTATATGGCTTGGTATGTCATTATACCGAAAATTATTGGCGGTAAAATTTTCAGTGACTCACTAGCTCGTTTGTCATTCATCTTATTTTTACTATTTTCTATGCCTGTAGGATTCCACCACCAATTAACAGAACCAGGTATTGACCCTGGGTGGAAATACTTACAAGTTGTATTAACATTTATGGTTGTCATTCCATCTTTAATGACCGCCTTCTCTTTATTTGCAACCTTTGAACAGTTTGGGCGTTCAAAAGGAGCTACTGGACTATTCGGATGGCTTCGAATGCTCCCATGGGGAGATGCTAGATTTTTCGCTCCATTCGTCGGTATGTTAATGTTTATTCCAGCTGGTGCTGGTGGACTTGTCAATGCAAGTAACCAACTAAACCAGGTCGTTCATAATACTGTATGGATAACTGGGCATTTCCACTTAACATTAGCAACATCTGTTGTATTAACATTTTTCGGAATCGCCTATTGGTTAATTCCACATCTAACAGGACGCGTCATGACAAAGGAAATGAACCGGCTTGCCATGATTCAAACTTGCGTGTGGGCTATCGGTATGTTCTTCATGTCTGCTGGTATGCACTTTGCCGGGTTACTCGGAGCACCTCGGCGTTCTGCTTTTTCTACATATGGAAATTCGCAGCAAGCACTTGAATGGATTCCATATCAAATTGCGCAAGCAGTCGGAGGCGCCATTTTATTCGCTGGCATTGTTATCGCAATTATTATTTATGTGGATCTTGTCTTCTTCGCTCCAAAAGGACAAACGGAATTCCCAATTGGTGAAGTAGCTGATGCATCTGAACGGACACCGATGGTTTTCGATAATTGGAAGCTTTGGATTGGCATTACAGCTCTACTCATTTTATTCGCTTATACCATTCCGTTTATCGATATGATTCAAAATGCTCCGCCCGGTTCAAAAGGGTTTAAATTATGGTAAGTGAAAAGCAGAGGGGATATCCCCTCTGCTTTATTTCGAGAATAGCTATTTAATCATGTACCTGCAGGCTTAATAAGTATATTCCTTTTCTTAATATTCTTCCTTGATTTGTTCGCTATCATCATAGACTTCCCCATTTACAAGCCCTCTAATAAAACTCTCAAAGTCTTTTGCTAACCATGTAATTTTATAATCATATTCTTGATCGATATGTACAACACAAGGCTCTCCTTTCGGGGCGCACTCCCTATAATCAAGAAATATCATATCGTGTCCAGCCGAGGGACAATCACAAATAGCTACTCCTATTTCAGGATATCCCCATTCTTCAATCCAAAATTCACTACCAAATCCTCCACCTAATGAAGAACTTTTTTTATATCCAATACCATAAATACCAGTTATAGCAACATGATCCTCTGCCCAACTTGTAGGAACATCTGTAGGAAAACAATCGTTTATTGGAATTCCCCCATTATGCTTCTTCATTAACCAAATATAAGATTCAGGTAGCTTATACCCTAATTCATTTTCTAGTTTAGAAATCATTTCATCTGTAGGATATTCAGAAATATATTCATCTCTTGCATATTCGCTGTCATCCCAAAAGTTATTAAAATCAAAATCATCAAAACAACACACTTTCATATCCCTCCCTAAATTTCGAAAAAATGTATTTTTATATACGATAGAATCCATAAAAAACATAAATCACTACTAAGCAAATCGTTTCAAAACTATTTTATCTTGATGAACATAAAGTCACATACATCATTTTTAAAAATTCAAAGCGACTTCCATTTGTCTCTTGAATAAAAGCTCCAACTGCTTCAAAACCTGCTTTCTTATAAATATTAATTGCCCTTTGATTAAATGTTGCCACTGATAACGTTATATACTTAGGTTGATATTTTTTTCACAAAAAACCAGACCTGCCTTTATAAATACCAAACCTAATCCATTTCCAGTCAGGTTTGGTTTCATTCCAAGTCCAATATCCACTGTATGTATATCTACTTTATTAAAACTAAAAAATCCAACAAGCCTATTATTCTCACTAACAGCAAAAGTCGTTTCTCCGCGTATTTTAGGATCTAAAAACTCCACTAAATCTTCTTGATCGGCTTCCATATCATAAAAAGAATACTTATCCTCATAGTGCCATTTAAGCGCAATTTCTTCTGCTTGCTCTTGTGTCATCACTTCAAAAGTATAATTCACTTCTCTTCCTCCTTAAGCAACGCACATATACAGTAAAATGTTAATTCATAAAAAGGAGCTGCATTAAAGCAGCTCCTTTTCTTTTTATAACTCATAAATCTCTTTATATTTCGTTTCTAAATAATCCGCTAAATAATTTGCATTTAACCCTTCACCTGTTATATCCTCTAATATTTGTAATGGTTTTTTCGTTTTACCATATTGGTGAATATTTCTTGTTAACCATTCACGAATTGGTGTCACATTTCCTTCTTCTAGCAATGCATCGAAGTTTGGAATTTCCTCTAACATCTTATGTTTAAATTGCGCTGCATACATATAACCAAGTGCATAAGATGGAAAATATCCAAAAGATCCATCTGACCAATGTACATCTTGTAGCACACCCTGTGCATCCGTTTCTGGACGGATACCTAAATAACTCTCCATCTTGTCATTCCATGCTGCCGGCAAGTCTTTTACTTCTAATGTTCCATCAAATAATTCTTTCTCCAGTTCATAACGAACCATAACGTGAAGCGGATATGTAAGTTCATCTGCCTCAATACGTATAAAGGAAGGCTTTGATTCATTAATCGCATCATAGAATTCATTTACAGATACGTTTTCAAATTGCCCATCACTAAATTGTTTCAATATATCATAATTTTTCTTCCAGAACGATTTATTACGTCCAATAAAGTTTTCAAAGAATAGCGATTGCGATTCATGGATTCCCATCGATGTACCACTGCAAAGCGGTGTTCCTTCTAATTCTTCTGAAATATTTTGTTCATATACAGCATGTCCACATTCATGAATTGTTCCGAAAACTGCCATGCGGAAGTCATTCTCATCATAACGAGTTGTAATGCGAACATCCCCTCTATTTAATGTAATTTCAAAAGGATGTATCGTTTCATCAAGACGGCCAGCCTCGAAATTATAATTTAATTGCGTTAGTAACTCTAAAGTAAAATTCTTTTGTTGTTCTTTTGAAAAATGTTCAAATAAGACATTTGTTTTTAATTCTTTATTTGATTCACCAATATCTTTTACAAGTGGAACAATACGCTCACGTAGTTGTCCAAATACATGATCTAACACTTCTACTGTCATACCTGGCTCATACATATCTAAAAGCGTATTATACTTATAAGTTTCATAACCCCAATATGTAATAAATTTTTTCTTATATTCAACAATTTTTTCTAAGTATGGTCGGAACATTTCAAAATCAGATTTTTCACGTGCTTCTCCCCAAACACTTTCCGATTTTGCTTGCAATTTAACAAACTCTTCATACTCGGCCTGTGGAATTTTTTTATTTCGATCATACGCTTTGCGGCACTCTTCTACAATTTTCTTTGTTGTTTCGGAAATTTTATTATCTACTATTAGCTGTTCTAATTCTTTTAAATATCTTTCCATCTCATCAGAAGTTGATAATGAAAATACCTCTGATGAAAGCATTCCTATTACCTCAGAGCGTTGATCCACACCTTGTTTCGGTGCTCCTGTACGTAAATCCCAAAATATTAGGCTTAATGCTTCCCCATAATTATTTATCTTTTTCACGTGTGCTAAAAACTCTTTTTCTACTTCATATGTAGCGATTGTCATATTTTATTGCCTCCTTTTTCTACCTCACCTATATTTCGACATAAAGATATAAAGTCCTTTTCCATATAGAAAGAAAAAGCTTAGCAAACGCTAAGCTTTTTCCATTGGTGAGGGGTGCAGAAAACCGCTACTGATTACAGTTTCACTTTATAGTACCGTACCTTCTACTGGAAGTACTTTCTTTACAGCCTCAATAACCTTTTCATTTTCATTCTCTGATAAGAATAACGAAATAGCACCTTTATCTTCGCTCGTACGAATTAAACGTCCAATTCCTTGACGAAGACGTAAAATCATATATGGTACATCTACATCCCAAAACGGATCATTAACATGCTTACGTTTCGCTTCAAACACAGGATCGTTTGGAGGGAATGGTAGCGACCAAATAATGACATGTGATAGTGAAGAACCCGGAATATCTAAACCTTCCCATAAATGAACAGCGCAAAGCACAGTCTCTTGTTCATTTTGGAAGCGGGAAACAAGCTGACTAATCTCTTGATCTCCTTCATATAAGAACGGAACAGACATTTGTTCTTTATTCACATATTCTTTGAACGCCGCAAGTTCTTGTGTTGTGCGGAATAATACAAGCGTACGCCCATTTGTTTTTTGAATGTTCTCAAGCGTATACTGACATTTTCGTTCCCATTCATTTTCCTGGTTATACGATGGTAAGTATACTTTCATTTGCTCTTCATAATCAAATGGAGAAGCTACTGAGAATGATAAATAATCTTTTACCCCTAAACTATTTGCTGTAAATGCGAATGAATCATTTTCAGATAATGTAGCAGAAGAGAAGATATACGGAATCTTTTTCGAGAATACTTTCTCCTGTAGCACTTCTTCTACCGCACGTGGCATAATAACTAACGTAAAGGCACCATCACCTTCTTCTCCCCATGTAATTACATTTTTCTCATGCATAAAGAGACGAAGTGAATGTTCCAGTACATCTAAATGCTCATCAACGATATTTAAATCATAAGTGTTTACTGTATACATTTCACTTTCAAATACAAGAGCATCACCAACTTCAGCAATTTTTGCATAAAGTCGTTTCGCTTCTGTAATCACTTTTTCTGTTACTGTAATTTCTAAACGATCTGATCCAGCAATTTCTTTTTTACTTTCTCTTAATACATCAAAGAAACGCTCTGTTTGCCAAATTGTCTCTTCTACTAAATGAGCAAACTCTTCTCGAATATCATTTTGTAATAATCTTGTTAAGAGTTGCTCCATCATCGTTTGCTTTAATCGATACGTCAGTGCTTTTTGCGCTGCGTATTCCACAAGGTGTCCTTCATCAAAAACAACGCAACTGCTTTCTGGTAAAAGCGGCATTTGCCCTTCGCGTTTACGAGCATCATATGTCCAAATATGATCCATATAGAAATCTTGAGAGCAAATAATTAAATCTGCTGCTTTACGGTAATGTTCACGAGAGAGCGTTTGACCACAACGATGACGAGAATCACATGTGAAGCAGTCTTGGAAATAATCCCAAGATACCTTTGACCATTCTTCGTCATTTAATAATGGAAACTCTTTTCGATCACCGTAATGCGTAAAGTTTTGCATTGTTCCATGATCAAATACAAACTGAGGTAATTCATAATATAGATCTTCAATTACTTCTGGAGCTCGTCCACTCATTACATCTTCAAGTTTACGTAAACATAAATAATTATCCATTGATTTCGCTAGACGTACATCAACAGATAACCCTAATGCTTCTGATAATTTCGCAATGTCCCCTTCTTCTTTCACAAGCTGCTCGATTAGCGTTTCGTCTGCACAAGCAATAATAGCTGGCTTTCCTGTATAACGCGCATAACAAATTGCATATAAAAGATACACAATCGTTTTTCCCGTTCCTACACCCGCCTCTGCGAACATAACTTTCTTCTCTTGAAACGCTCGTTCTAATTGGAATGCCATAAAAATTTGTTCATCGCGTTCTTCAAAACCTTTTTCTGGGAGGATATCGTAAAACACATCTCCAATCCACTCATTCAACTTATCATAAAAATTATCTTGTTTCCCTACTTCAAATGGTAATCTCTTCTCAGTAAACATCCTTAGCCTCCAACCAAAAAGTTTTTCTATAAAAAGATATAGCAACTGCTATATCTAAATAGCAGTTGCTTTCCCCTGTTGCAATACATAGAAATGAGCGAAAAAAATTTTCCTTTATATAAAGGAAAATTTTTCACTCTATTAATGACTTTAAGTAACGCTTATCAATCAATGTCTCATATGATAATGCAGATAAATATTCTTCCTGTACTTTCTGTATTTCATCTGCAACTACACCCTGAAGATTAATTTCTTTTCCAAGCTCATCATACGTACGATGAATGGCCTTTTGAATCATCGACAATTGGAAACCATCCATATTTATTCCTCCTTTTGCACATTACATAATAGCCAGTATATGCGCGTCAAAGAGGTTTTATACTATGAATTACGAGGTGGGCGTTTACCAAAGTACTGGTAATAGTCTGTACGAATAAAACCGTTAAATAGTTTACGCTTTTTCGATGCATCTTTTCCATAACATTTTTCAAACGCTTCATAGCTCGTTAATAAATACAGTGACCACGTATCTAATGGGCGGAATACTTCTCCCATTTCTTTATATAATTTTTCAACAAGCGCTTTTTCACTTAAACGTTCTCCGTATGGAGGATTCGTTACAACATAGCCATATTCCTCTTTTGTTGTAAAATCTTTTACTTGCATTTGTTTAAATGAAATTAAGTCACCCAGTCCAACTTCATCAGCATTGTCCTGTGCAACTCTTATCATACGATGGTCGATATCTGATCCAATAATTTGCAATGGTTGATCATAATTCGCTAAATCTTCTACTTCTTGACGAGCCTCACGCCAATTTTCTTTACCAATCCAACCCCATGCATCTGATGCAAACTCACGGTTAAAACCAGGAGCAATATTTTGACCAATTAAAGCTGCCTCAATCGGAATTGTTCCAGATCCACAAAACGGATCAACAAACGGACGATCTGGCTTCCAATTTGTAAGTTTAATTAAAGATGCCGCTAATGTTTCTTTCAAAGGCGCTTCCCCTTGGTCAAGGCGGTATCCACGTTTATGAAGACCAACGCCACTCGCGTCAATTGTCAATGTTGCAATATCTTTTAGCATCGCAATCTCAATACGGAATAAAGGACCATCTTCTTCAAACCAAGTTGTACGTCTATATGTTGTCTTTAGTTTCTCAACAACAGCCTTTTTCACAATACGTTGACAATCTGAAACACTAAATAATGTTGATTTTAAAGACTTCCCAATTACAGGAAACTCTCCGTTTTCTGGAATGTAATCTCCCCAGTTCAATGCTTTTGTTTTTTCAAACAATTCATCGAATGTTGTTGCTTTAAATTCACCAACTTTAATTTTCACACGATCTGCAGTGCGTAACCATAAATTAGTGCGACAAATCGCTTTTGCATCCGCTTCAAACGTTACTTTTCCGTTTTCTACTTGGCATTCATAACCAAGATCGCGAACTTCTCTTGCAACTAAAGCTTCAATTCCCATTGCTGCTGTTGCAATTAAAGTAACTTTTCCCATTTGCATTCACCTCTTATGTATAATCAAACAATAATTAATAGCTTTTCCTTCTATTAATTATTAAATATTACGAAGTATTTTCTTATTTACCATTTTAACTCACAAGTTATAACTTCATACAAATAAAAAGCCCTCCTCTTACAAAGGAGAGCTGAGTCATTCCATAATTGGTTCATAACGTTCTGTAAGCCATGTTCTGTTCCTTTGTACTGCAAACGGCCCACGCCTCGTACTCCGGTGGCAATCATCTATCTACAGGTTACTCGAACCTGTCCTTTTCCATCGTTCATTTCCTTGGAAAAGATTCCCCTACCATTATTTGGGTTTCTCGCTCGTGGGGTTTACCTCGTTCCACTCCTATCATTTCTTCAAGGACTTCGTCACTGTGGCACTTTAAAGGTAGTCAAACCATATCCAAAAGGACTTAGGTTTTTTCCCTGCCGTTAATCCAGCCTTACAGCCAGAATACCCTAGCTTATGAATTGGCTAGGCACGAACACTACAACCATCTCAGGTCGTGCGAGCATGGACTTTCCTCTACAACGTTGGCGTTGCAGCGATTACCCAAACGTTATGACAAACATTAGTATAGTGGAAACAAAAAGATTTTGCAATGCTTTTTTATATGTAAAATGCTTTAATCTTTTTCTATCCCTAGATTACTCGTATAACTTACTTCCAAATACAGCTTTTTCCAGATTAGATAAACGCTTTAAAATATCCGTGTTCGTATTGTTGTATACAGGTTGTGCAACCGGTGTTGGAGCTGGTTGTTGCGGTACTTGCACTGCCGCTACTTTTTGCTCTTCTAATTCACGTTTTAAACGAACATTTTGTTGCTGTAATTGCTCAAGTTCCTTATGAAATGCCTCATAATCCTTAATAATCATATCAAGAAACTTATCTACTTCTTCTTGCTGGTAACCTCTCATACCTGTTTTAAATTCTTTTTCCAAAATATCTTTCGCTGTTAATTTAATTTTATCCGAAATCATTTTCTTCACCTCAAATTTTTACCAAAACTTTCATTAACTAAATTTTTTCAGAAACAATGTCTTTTGTCAATCCTATATACATGAGCTATATTACATATTACTCGGCATTATCCCACTGTTCCTCTTCTATTATATCTTGTAAATCAGAAAAAAGAATGAAATAACTGTGATAATTTTCTATTTCGCCTTTTTTCTTTGCTGCTTCTACTATGTATTTAGGACTTCCTGGTTTTTCTTCATCATACACTGCCAAAAGTGCATTACTTTTTTCAATAAAAAATTGATTTTTTAATCGAAATTGCTCAGGACTTTCATATTTTCTTTTCGTAATACTATCAACATGATCTGCTTGCCCTAGAATAAACTCATATAGTTCTCGATTTCCCTCTTTCCAATTTTCCTCTTGTTCTAAAAAAGGAGTAAACACAGCAAGCTTTAAATTAGGATATTCTAGCTGCAAGTCAAAAACAACTTCAGCAGCCCATAACTCTACTCCTAACTGCCCACTAATAATAATCCATTCCAACCCTTCTTCTATAAAAGCAAGTAACTTACGATGCAATGCTTTTTTTATACAAATAACGCCTGGATGATCATCCTTAAATATCCCAAGTTCAAATGGTTTATATCCTGTTACCGCAACAACTTTCATATCAACACTCCAATAAAAAGAAAAGAACTAGCATTTTGCTAGTTCTAACATAACATTTACTTTTTAAACATTCCACCTACATTTGGTCCTGGTCCGTATGGAGATACTTGTGGTCCTACATTTGGTCCTGGTCCGTATGGAGATACATGATGCCCATGGCCACACGGTCCACCGAATCCTCCAACTCCAGGTCCGCCGAATCCTCCAACTCCAGGTCCGCCGAATCCTCCAACTCCAGGTCCACCGAATCCTGGAGCAACAGGTTCTACAACATTCACATTTGAAACTGTTTGCGGGAAGAAATGTTGACTTTTAACTTGTTGATGATGAACATGTGTTGTATGAGTTGGGTGAATATGTGGTACCACCGTTGTGGAAAAAGTGTTCGTTACACATTGCTTTGTTGGATGAACGACAGGAGGTGTTGTGCAAATAGGTCCTACAGGTTTATGCCCTCCAAAACAAGGATGACAATGATACATAGTTTTTTTCTCTCCTCTCTCATTAAAAAATCTGACTACACTTTACAATATGAGAAAGGGGTAAAAGCCGCTTGTTATATATACCCATTTATTTAATGGAAATTTGTCTATATAATAGCCATTTAAATATGATAACTTGGACACGCAACTATCATCCTTTAGCAAAAAAGCCGCCAACTTGTTTTACAATCCCAGTGACTTGATTCATAGCATTCATCATTTGGCCTGCTGTATTCATCATTTTATTCACATCATAGTTACCATCTGACGTCTTAAATTGAGATACGAAACTAGAAAATTGACTTGGCTGCTGTTGTTGCTTTTGTTTATTCATCGTTGGATATGGTTGAAAAGGCTGTTTCGGTGGGTAAAACATTGATGGCTGATTCATAAAGGATTGTGGTTGCTGTGGTACATAAGATTGTGGTTGCTGTGGTACATAAGATTGTGGTTGCTGTGGTACATAAGGTTGTTGATTCATATAGGACTGTGGTTGCTGATTCATAAAGGATACTTCAAATGGCTGATAATAATTCGCTTGATTTCCATAATAAGGTGCAAATGGGTGCATATTATAGCGTAAATATGGATCTTCATTATATTGATAAAAATCCGGTTGTGTATACGAATTGATGTGTTGGTATACATTAGATTGCTGAAACATGCATTCTCCCCCTCTAACTAAGTTTCTACATACAGAATATGTACCTATAAAATAAAATGTGTAACCTTATAAATGTCTATTTTTGTCGGAAGTTTAAATTTTTAAAAAAATAAGAAAGTAAGCCTTTTCATGTTATGATAATGAAGAAGAAGATTCTCATTGGGGAGGAATCAACATGATATTAGGGGATTTAAAACAAGCTTTCGCTCAAAAAAAGGGGTACTCTACAGAGGATATGAATGAGTTGCTTGATTTTGCTAGACATCACTATTTAGAAGGAAAAATCTGTATCTCAGAATACCGAGTATTAATACGTGAATTAGAAATAAATGGGGCGGAACCGACACATACAACTGTAGAATCATAAAAACAAGAGGGTTTTCCCTCTTGTCACTTACATTGTTCTATTATATTCTGCAACGTATATAAAATCGCCTGATGTGTTTCATAAAACCGCTTACCTTTTCCCTTATTTACAAAACATTGCAGTGCATTATTTTGTAAATTCTCATACACTTGGTCAATTTGTTGCACATGTATATACTTAGGCTTTTCATGTTTTATCCATTGATAAGCTAATTCTTTCCACACTTCTAACTCTTGATCAACCATATCCACAAAAGGCTTCATATCTTGATAAAAATCAAACTCTTTCTCTTCTCTTTTTTTTATAATCGTTTCATCATTGTACTGTATTAATTTTATTGAAGACTGCATTAATTTTCCATAATCCAATTTATTTCCACCCTCTTATGCACTTACTATGACGTTTTGAAACGTTTGAAGCCAACTTCCTTTTTCTTCGTGATGTAATAATTTATCCTCCATATGTTGAATGTGCATTTCTGTTATTTCTCCTCGATTACATATATCTTCACGTTTATCTTTTAAAGAATGATTAACTCTAAGTGAAACATTCATTTCCAGCAAATCAAGAGCACTTAACATTTGATCCATTTTTTTCATTACATTTTCCTTCTGAACCATCGCCATTTATAAAACGCCTCCTTCTTTGCTTTTCCTTTGTCATGTTATTTCGACGGGTCACTTACCACTCCTGCACGACTGACAAAACTAGTTGATATTCGGCAAAGAAATCGGTTTGTATGAGTTTTATAGAAGTGGTAACAATACAAAAGGGAGGTGTTTACCATGGCTAAAAATAAAAATAAAAATGAGAAGAAGAAAAAACAAAACACACAGCAAAATAAACCTGAAACTGGAAATCCGAAGCTAGATGGTCCGAACTTTCCTGCTACATAAAGTAAAACTTTAATCGGCGGGTCTATTTCTCTTACCTAGCTTCCTCAATTTTCCCTACATTTCAATTGGAATCATACTGTCCTATTGAAACTGTATAAAAACATGAATCGATTTATGTAATCCATTCGTCCCGACTCCCTGTCAGAGAGCGGGACTTTTCTTATTATATCATGAAGTCATTGCTCCTTTTAAAAAAGCTATTCAATGAAGAAAAAAGATGTATTTGTTGTTGTTTTTGTAAAAACCATTCTGTAATATTAACTTCTTCTTTCAGTTCCTGAAAGAAAAACAATGCCTCAATATCCATTTTTTTATGGAACCAATCTTTCGTTACGTTATGGTGATGTAAAACAATTGAGAAAGCATCTCTTAACTGCGGTGTATCTTTTTCTTTTGGAATTATAAAGTACCGCTCGTAATCCATTCTTGATCCTGTAGGAAACGTTCGCAAGGAAAAATCGTAAAATAACGTTTCATATTTAGGATGAAATAATAGCCAAGCTAATTTCTTTCCGAGTTCTATACGTTTTTGTAATGCTTCAAATTGATAAACCGAAAAACCATATAGTTGCCCTTTTGTAGTCGGAAAAATTACAGCACTAAAATGAAAGAGCTCTTGAAATTTAAACAGTAAAGTTTGGAATACGTGCTTTTGAAAATATGGGTGTTCAATAATCGGTTTTTGAATCCTATTTTGTTCATTAATAATAAGTGCTGTAATAAGACGTGTGAGATCTCTTTTATTCCAAAAATCATTCCATTCCTTCTCCATAAAAATAGATACGTTAAAAAACTGTAATAAGTGAAAGATTGGTTTATTCATTTTCTTGCTATACTCGTATAACAACAATTGTGGGTATGCATCTGAAAAAATAAGCCAATTTGCACTTTCATAAGTAAGGAACAGTTGCTTCCTCATTCTTTCAGATAAAATATTCGGATAATATTCCCCTGCTAAATCTGTCATATTCCACCCAGAATTTCTCGAAACCATACTCGCCAAAAATGACCATCGGATTTCTTTATTTCTCAAGTAATATTCTTGATAAGCCTGTGTGCGTGAAATATTATCTATATTTGCTAGAGTCGTCTGTTGTTTTATATATGCTATTAATTGTTTCTCTTCTATTGTACAAGAAAGTCCACTGCGCTCTCTATTTATTTTCTCATACTCATTCTGCATATGCATACAGGAATCACCACATCTCTCTTGAAAAAAATCGCATCTTTTTTGTTTTTTTTGATATAATCACCTTTGTAAGTAATTCTAGGTAAGTTGGGGTGGACAAACTATGACCATTCGTTATCCAAACGGAAAAAGGTATAATCAAGCGTTACAACCTCAAAAAACACAATTTAAAAAACATACTTATAGCAATAGAGGTATGTCTCTGGAAGAGGAACTAAATGAAACAAATCAATATTATTTAACCCATAATATTGCATGCGTACATAAAAAACCCACTCCTCTTCAAATTGTAAAAGTGGATTACCCCGCTCGAAGTGCGGCGGTTGTGAAAGAAGCTTATTTTAAACAGCCTTCTACAACAGACTACAACGGTGTATACAAGGGGAAATACATTGACTTCGAAGCGAAAGAAACAAAAAATAAAACAAGTTTTCCGCTACAAAATTTCCATCTTCATCAAATTAAGCATATGGAACAAGTAATAGCTCATAACGGAATTGCATTTGTTATTATTAAATTTACACTTTATGACGAGTTTTATTTACTTGATGCAAAACATGTCGTTTCATTTTGGAATCGCCAAGATGCTGGTGGACGCAAATCGATTAAGAAACAGGAAATCGAAGAGCACGGATACTTGTTATCATGCGGTTATCACCCTCGAATTGATTATATTCGTGTACTAGACATGGCTTATTTTTCGTGATAGAGTCAACAATAAGGCTCTTTTTTCGACTTTTGGGGAAAAAATGAAAGGTAGGAGAAAGTATAATGTCAGAAAATTATCGTTCTCGTACAGAACGAAAACATGCACAACATCAAAAACAAGAAACAAACCAAACGGAGAAACCAAAGAAAAAAGGTTCCTTTTTCAAGAAATTTTTAATTGGTTGCCTACTTCTTGGCATTGTTGGTCTTATAGCTGGAGTTTCCGCCTTTTTTGTAATGGTACAAGATGCTCCAAAGCTAAATAAAGCAAAACTTGTCAATCCGCTATCAACTAAATTTTATGATAAAGACAAGAATTTCTTTTATGAATATGGTGCCGAAAAGCGAACGAATATTACTTACGATCAAGTTCCGAAAGTAGTAGAAAGCGCATTCCTAGCGACAGAAGATGCTCGCTTCTATCAACATAACGGAATCGACGTTAAGCGTACTGGAAAAGCAATCCTTGAAAATGTCACAGGTGGTTTTGGTTCTCAAGGCGGTAGTACAATTACCCAACAGGTAATTAAAAACTATTTTCTAACGATGGAAAAAACATCAAAACGTAAAGTACAGGAATGGTATTTAGCTTATAAATTAGAGCAACAATATTCCAAACATGAAATTTTAGAAATGTACTTAAACAAAATCAACCTTGGTAATCGCTCCTACGGGGTTGCAACAGCAGCGAAAACCTATTATGGCAAAGACTTAAAAGATTTAAAATTACACGAAGCAGCGATGCTTGCTGGATTACCTCAAGGTCCAAACATTTATGATCCAACAAAGAAAGAAAATATCGATCGAGCAACAAAACGTCGTAACGTTGTATTAACGTTAATGAATCGACATGGCTTTATTTCAAAGCAAGAAATGGATGAAGCGATAAAAATCCCTGTAACAGAAGGACTTCTTCCATCTAAAGATGTAACCGAAATGCCTTATCAAGCCTTTTTAGACGCAGTCGTAAAAGAAATCGAAAAAGAAATGCCCGATGTAAATATTGGATCTGACGGATTACAGATTTATACGACAATTGATACAAAGGCACAAGAATACGCTGAACAATTACTGGATGGGGATATTATTAACTATCCAAACGATCGTTTCCAAGGTTCTTTCGTATTCATGGATACAAAAAATGGTGAGGTTCGTGCAATTGGTGCTGGCCGTAAAGAAAGTAAAACTGTATTTAAAGGGCATAATATGGTCGTTGATATGCAACGCCAAGTAGGTTCGACTATGAAACCAATTTTTGATTATGGTCCTGCTATTGAATATATGCAATGGTCTACATACCATCAATTAAATGACTCAGAATATACGTATTCCAACGGTAAAAAAATCCGGAATGCTACAAACAGCTATAAAGGTGATGTCTCTTTACGTGAAGCATTGAAAAAGTCATTAAACATCCCTGCTTTAAAAACAGCACAAGCAGTTGGATTAGACAAATCAAAAGCATTTGCTGAAGGACTTGGAATGACTTTCAAGGACAACACAGTATACGAATCAACAGCCATTGGTAGTAACAGCGCTTCCCCATTACAAGTAGCTGGTGCATATGCCACCTATGGTAACGAAGGAAATTATAACAAGCCACATTTCGTAACAAAAGTTGTCTTTCCTGATGGAAAAGAGAAAAACTTTAAACCAAAAGAAATACGAGCAATGAAAGACTACACAGCATATATGATTACGGATGTTCTTCGTGATGTTGTAAAACCAGGTTCTGGTGGTACAGGTCCAACGGCTTATGTATCAGGAATTGATGTGGCTGGTAAAACAGGAACACAAAACTTTGATCCAGATACATTAAAAAAATATAATATTCCAGAAAGTGCTAACAGAGATAGTTGGTTTGCAGGTTATTCACCGCAATATACGATGTCGGTATGGACAGGGTATGAAAAAGATTCTGAAGAAAACTATATTCCAGATAAATCACCTTCGGTCCGAATAGCACAGCAAATATTTAAAGAAATGATGAGTAAGTTTGCTACAGATACATCTCGTTTTGAACAACCTTCTTCTGTAGAACGTATAAATGAAGAACTGTATGTAAAAGGTGCGAAAAAGGATGCTGTTAAGCAGATTAAAGTAGATCCACCAACTGGTGTAACGCCATCTTATGATGCAGCATCTAATACGATTACATTAAGCTGGTCTGGTTCTTCAGACGCTGAAGCTTACTCTGCAAGCTATAAAGCAAACGATGGTTCTAGTGGTAGCCTATCCGTGAGCGGTACAAGTGCTTCACTTGGCGGGGTGAAACCAGGTGTAACTTACAGCTTCTCAGTAGTAGCGAAAAAAGGAACAGGTACAAGCGATGCAGCTGGCGTATCTTTCACTGTCCCTGGTGAGAACGCAGAAGCTAAGAAAAAAGCTGAAGATGAGGCTAAGAAAAAGGCTGAAGACGATGCTGCTGCAGCCAAGAAAAAGGCTGAAGACGATGCTGCCGCAGACAAGAAAAAGGCTGAAGATGAGGCTAAGAAAAAGGCTGAAGACGATGCTGCTGCAGCCAAGAAAAAGGCTGAAGACGACGCTGCTGCAGCCAAGAAAAAGGCTGAAGACGATGCTGCTGCAGCCAAGAAAAAGGCTGAAGACGATGCTAACAAACCAAAGCCAGATCCAAAGCCAGATCCAAAACCAGATCCAAAGCCAGATCCAAAGCCAGATCCAAAGCCAGATCCAAAGCCAGATCCACCAACACCAGAAGTTAATCCAACACAATAATACAAAGAAGAAGTCACCTTTCTCTGAACTGTACCCTATAAAATGGACAGTTTAATAAAAAGACCTTTAAAAATTAGGCACTTAAAAGATGGTTCCGGTAT
>NZ_JAEHBX010000169.1:0-2524 GCF_016483395.1 Bacillus cereus group sp. N21 | reverse complement strand
TAAAATATCTCATGTTATTGTGCTCCTACTCATTTTCCTAAAATGTAACGTGGTTTAGAGAACTTTGCAACAGAACCCCTAATTTTATTATCATCCATATAATCGAGTTCAGTTGCAAATGAAAATGAATTAGTATCCGCACTCGCTGAGCCACTAAACCCAAACAATGCCCCCAGTGATAACACCAATGATCCCATAACAGATAACACTTTCTTCATAAGAACCCCTCCTCTAAGTATTAACGTACTTTAATATTTTACTAACAAACAAATAAAAATGTAATATTTTTCATAAAATTAGAATAATCAGGATATTTAAAAGGAAACTTCGTCTCTATTTGGGGTACGGAAACGATTCAAAGAATAACCCGCCACATCTGAAAAAATTTCCAATTTTAGCGGGTGATTTTTATTATAGGGATAGTACCACATCCATCAACCTAACAGAACAGCTTGTCCCAAAAATGATAAAAATGAACTTCGTTGCTATAAAAGACATAAAACCATAAACAATTACTCCATATTTACTTTTGCTGTGGACGATAAAGGGTATCTACCAATTGATTATACTCGCTTCTTGAAATTTCTTTATTATACAGTTTAATTAATAACTCTTTATGCGCCTTCGAAAACGCCATTTTGTCAATGAATTTTGGATACATATGATTATTCTCTCTCCCTCTGATAAATTACTATGTTGCAGTTCATCTACTTCTCTTGAATATTATAATAGAATAAACAACCAATGTTTTATGAAATATTAAATATAAATCTAATGAACATGCGGGTTTCCTTTTTTGTTTGTTAGTTTCATCAGCAAATACGTCAGACCTTTGAAAGACTTTTGTAACATTTATGAAAGTAAATTGAAAGATTTATATAATAAGATAAATATATCGAAAGTGATTTTATTTTAATACGGAGTAAAAAGTATAAGCAATGTACGGTATAATTTCATTTTTTGTATTCTTGTAGAGATGATAAAAGAAAGGGAGAGATCATATGAATTATAAGAAAAAAGTAATTCCCGCAGCATTAGCATTTGCTGTTTTAGCAAGTCCAGTTTTTTCTTTAAAAGCAGAAGCAAGTACAGTATCTTCAGGTTCTAGCGCAATTACTTCTGTTGAAAAAGAAAATCCATCATTAAATATTAAAGAGGGACAGGTATCTGAAGAAAATTCCAATGTAAACCAAGAATTTGATGCAAATTATATCAATAATAATATTATTAAAGCGAATTTTCCATCTGTTACACCACCTCATATCAAGCAAGCAAAGCCTCTTGAATATGTATATTTAGATTATTTTTATACAAATAACAATAAAATTATTGGGGACTGGAGAAACAAAGAACTAAAACATATGGATCCAAAACCTAGATTTTATTATGACTTAAAATTCCTGGGGCTTGACGACTCTCAAATTGCAGAATATTTTGGAGGCACTTACGGAGAGGCTTTTGTAAAAGGGCTTGTTATGGAAACGTTAGAAAACTTTTTCCAAACTCGATATGCACAAGATCCAAATGATCCTGATGTGCAAAAAATATTGCAATCTAAATATTACGAAAAAAGCGATGCTGAAAATTCATGGTGGTTACCAGAATTCTTTGAAGGAGAAGGTGGTTTAAAAAGAGCCATTCTAGAGGAATTTGGAAAGAAAAGTTTAGATGAACTTGGAATCCAAGTTATTTGGGGTGATAATAATTGGGGCGCTGAGAAGGCTGTAACAATTGGTTATTCAGCGAAGACACCATTTAACCCACTAAAAGATGCTGAACTAACTGAAAAGAAATATCTTAAGAAAGTTCCTGGTGGATCAGCATCAATTCCAGCAAAAAATACAGGATATGAAGTAACATTTGACATCAAAACAGGGTTGACTAATGAACAATCACAATCATTTGCTCACACTGTAGGCTTCAATGCTGGTGTTGGCATTGAAGATGTTTTTGAAATTGGAGCAAGTTATGAGTTCCAAAGTACATTTGGTACAAGTATCTCATTAAGTGAAGAACAAACAGTATCCCGTAAATTTAGTCTTACTAACGATACTGATAAAACGATTACAGCAGCATTATATCAAGTTACTGCTGAGTATAGCTTAAAACCTGGATCGGTTGCTGCGGGAGCTGTAAATAAAACAATCAATTCACCTTTTGCACAGTTTTGGCAAGGTGGCGGTTATTGGGATACAGCTACAAAAGTTAAAGTATCATCTACTTCAACAGGTGCAATTAAAACAGATGATTTAAAACTAGTTCGTTCAGATGTACTAGAAAAATAAAAAGATACGGAAAAGATACCTTATTTTCTGAATCCCCCTTATATAATGACATAGAATATATATTCTATGTCATTATTCGTGTAATTAAAAAATTTTAGATCGCTATATTCTTAATGAACTGTTAATTCTTAAATCAATTCACCAATTTAAACTACCATATAAAAGGTTCTGGTGCAAAAACCATTTGATAGAGATATAGAACCTACATGGCCTATTCAATGACAGATTATGATGCAATT
>NZ_JAEHBX010000168.1:0-2588 GCF_016483395.1 Bacillus cereus group sp. N21 | reverse complement strand
TACCGCCACATTATACTCCACCCGCTTTAGTCATATTATAAAATGCTTACTTCGTTTATTATGAAAATGGTACTAATAAAACAGGTTGGTTGAAAGAAGGAACTAATTGGTATTACTTAGATGAAGCAGCTGGCGGAGTGATGAAAACAGGTTGGTTGAAATACGGAGTGAATTGGTATTACTTAGATGCGGCAGCTGGCGGAGCGATGAAAACAGATTGGTTGAAATACGGAGAAAATTGGTATTACTTGGATGAAGTAGCTAGCGGGGCAATGAAGACAGGCTGGTTGAAAACAGGTGGTAGTTGGTACTACTTGGATGCGGCAGCCAGCGGAGCGATGAAAACAGGTTGGTTGAAATACGGAGAAAATTGGTATTACTTGGATGAAGCAGCTAGCGGGGCAATGAAGACAGGCTGGTTGAAATACGGAGAAAATTGGTATTACTTGGATGAAGCAGTTAGCGGGGCAATGAAGACAGGTTGGTTGAAAACAGGTGGTAGTTGGTACTACTTGGATGCGGCAGCCAGCGGAGCAATGAAAACAGGTTGGTTGAAATACGGAGAAAATTGGTATTACTTGGATGCGGTAGCTGGTGGAACGATGAAAACAGGCTGGTTGAAAGAATGGAGTAGTTGGTATTACTTAGATGAAGCAGCCGGTGGAACGATGAAAACAGGTTGGAATAAGATTGACGAAAAAATGAATTATTTCAAAGATAGTGGAAAATGGATAGGAAATACGCGTGAGCTAACGGTTAGATCAACAGCATACTCAAACGACCCAGCAGAAAATGGTGCAAAGCCTGGTGAACATGTTTATACGAGTATGGGAGATGATTTAACTGCTAATCCAAATTTAAAAGTGATTGCTGTGGATACTTCAGTTATTCCACTTGGCTCGAATGTATATGTAGAGGGATATGGACCAGCTGGAGCTAGGGATACTGGTGGAGCTATTAAAGGGAATAAAATAGACGTATTTATACCTTCAAAGCAGGGAGTTTGGAACTGGGGAGTTAGAACAGTAAAGGTATATGTATTACCTTAAAGTCATTGTAGTTAATGTACATATTGTAAAAAATCATTATTACTATAGTAATATGTTTTTATTAGAAACAGCTTTTTCAAGCGAAGACTTGAAGAAGCTGTTTTGTTTAGTGTTGACGCACCAA
Source organism: Bacillus cereus group sp. N21 (assembly GCF_016483395.1). Taxonomy (NCBI): domain Bacteria; kingdom Bacillati; phylum Bacillota; class Bacilli; order Caryophanales; family Bacillaceae; genus Bacillus; species Bacillus cereus group sp. N21. The sequence goes on along the minus strand of NZ_JAEHBX010000168.1, from coordinate 1,415 downwards.
ATTCTCTATTTGTAAAGTCATAAGAAAATCAGGCTTCTTCGAAATATGTGCATTTTGTAGTTACAATCTTTTTCCTTCAAAATCCGATGAATATATTTTGGAGATTAAGAATATTCATAAAACTAACATCTCGTTTATCTCTGAAAATTAATAAATATTAATATAAAAGATGAAAAAAGAGAGGATACCTTATGAAACTATTGAAATCAAAAGCATTATGGGGAGCGGTTGGAGCGATTGTTGTTGCTTCCACTATAGCTTACAATGTAGGGACTATTCCTGGTGATGCAGAAGTAAATGGTAAGGTTACTACATATAAGAGTCTAGTTAGTAATATCGAACAGAAAGAGAATTCACTGGATAAGACAGAAAAAGAATTAAAGACTACAAAAGAAGGTTTGGACAAGGTGAATGCAGAGTTAAAGCTTCGCTCTGCGGAATTCGAAGGGGCTAAAAAATTATTAGAGAACAAGACAAACATCGAGAATGAAATTAAGAACAAGCAATCTGAACTGGATGGTAAAAAGTCAGAGGTAAGCAAACTAGATGGTGATATCAACGCTAAGAAAGCTGAGCTGCAGAAGCTTACGGAAGGTGTTGTATTGAAACAGCAAGAGCCTAAGAAACTTGGTGCAGGCTATTGGTCTGTAGGAAAAGATATTCCTGCAGGTAGATATAAGATAACTGGTAAGAGCAACCTCTTTGTATACAGTTCATCTGGAGGTACAAAGGTGAATGTGATTTTAGGTGGAGGAGACTTTGGACTAGAAAGTTATGAGGTTGCTATAGTCGATGGAGATATTATCGATACTCGCGGCGGTGATACATTTCAAGCGATTCAATAATTGTGATCAGGAGAGTAGTCTCGTGGCTACCAATAGCTTACACTGAACGATATAAATCCTACGTGATGTGACTGTACCTCTTTTCCATGTTCTAGACAAAATAAAACGCCACTTATATTTATAGCTATCAATTTAACCTAAATAAGCCAGATGTTTTTCGACATCTGGCTTATTTGGGCATTCGTTTTTCGAATTATGCAAAAACTCTTGTTCAACCTATATAAATAATCATCCTCATTGATGCGGTGAGCCGTACCATAAATAAGTGAGGTTTAACGGGGATATATTTAAAAGTACACGATGATTATCAGAATAAAAAAGGATAGTCGAAGGAATCGTCATGTAAAAAAAGCTTCTTTTTTTAGTAGTTACTCATTATGAAATCGTCCCCTTAATAAATTTAACAGTACTCCAACAGAAGTCCCCTTCCTCAAGCGCGTGCAGGACATAGTCCAGTGGTAGGGAGGGGATGAATGTTGATCGTGCACAGCGTGAAGTTTTCATTTCCTTTTTCTGTAACTCCATGTATACTAGTAGTATAGGAACGTACATTCGTTTCTTTGTTTTTAG
>NZ_JAEHBX010000167.1:0-2603 GCF_016483395.1 Bacillus cereus group sp. N21 | reverse complement strand
TTTAGAGTAATAGTATCAGTATGTCCAAGATTTAGAGGTTACTTGCATGTATCTTGAAGTTTTTGCACCGGAACCAGAAATGGTGCTATTCTAGTGGACTTTGATTTATTTATAGAAAAGTAAGGCTGCGTAAAAGTTGATTTTAAACAGAATGAAGGCGAAAGGTAGTATTTATATGCTTTTCGTAACGATCTGCCTGAATGGGATTTCAATAAAGGTGAATTAATTCTAATTACCCACGATGAAGAGAAAGTTAAAGAGATATCCTCAATAATTTTAACTATATATGTAGGCGAGTTATTCTGTAAAGAATGCTTTAGAAAAAAGACGCTGAAAAATTATCTAACAAAGATACAAGCTATTGGTGTCATTATTTTTGGGACAAGACTCCACAGCATACTAAGAAATTACTTCAAAACGAAATTTTATATTCAATAAATGATATGGATTGGTCGATGGTAAAAAGTATAACCTCTGATAAATCATATGTGCTTTTTGGAGTATGTTCGGATTCTTGTATGACTCGTGAAGAATACGATAATCATGATGTAATTCAAAAAAAGAAGAAGTTAATGAACGATATATGGGAAGAGTTAATAACTGAAGAAGTAATGAATGGTCCTGAAGTTTTATTGGAAAAATTACTGTGTGATCATATAGAGGTCATTGAAGAGGGTATGTTTTTTGTAGAAAGACAGTACAAAGTAGAAAAAGGAATAATTGACATTATCGCAAAAGATAAAAATGGTACTAAATGTATTATTGAATTGAAAATGGTTGAAGATGATAAAAGTTTAGTGTGGCAATCTGCTTATTATCCATCTTGCTTTAATGAAGACGTTCGTATGATTACAATCGCTCCCAATTATTCAAATAGAATATATAACGCTCTTAAAAATATAAATAATGTTGAAATGAAGGTTTTTGGCAAGGATTCAAACGGAAAGTTTGATATAAAAGATATTGATGGTGAAGAGTCTGTTTTAGAAATAAAAGAGGAAGCGCCTATTATCGTGTGAATGATTAAGCCCTACATATGTAGGGCTTTTTACATACTTACAATTAAGTAGAAAAGTATACTTTTCTACTTTTGCGTAGCTTATACAAATTCCCTCACCAAAACTTCCACCACGGCTTTTTCTTATCTTGTACAGCAGCAACCTCGGCGTGGTATTCCTGCATTATTCTCTTCGCCTCTTGGATCTCACGTAATGTTTTCATAAGAGTCTCGTCTCGTGCTTCCAGTCGTTTTTCAACCCGTTCATTATGTTCTTTTATACTCGTTTTGATTTCCTCGCTTCTCTGCTTTGCTTGCTCATTTAATCGCTTCTCCATCTCCAACATACCCTGATTCATTTCTTGCGCCATAACGCTGTATTGTTGCTGGAGCTGTTCTTGAATGTGGAATGGTATTAGACCTGTTTCTTTCGATTTTTCTTCATTAGCAACTAAATCTGGATTGATACTTTCCAACTTCTGCGCAATTATCTTCGCTGCCTTCTCTAACGTCATACCGTCATGCTTACCAATTTCAATTAGCCTTTCGATCACCATAACGTCATGCTCCGTGTATTGGCGTCTACCGCGATTATCTTTCTTTACTGCGAATCCCTCTCGTTGCAACACTTCCATATACTTTCTGAGCGTACTATCGGATATTCCTAGCCTTTTGTATACTTCACTAGCAGAATAAACAATTTCGTCCGTCATAGCGTCACAACACCTCCTAGTGACTGTATTCAATGAGGTGTTATAAAATCCTGCAAATAAAGAAACTCCAATGATTATTTTGCAATATGTGATTTATTCCGATTCTTTTTAAATATGACATTTCAATTAAAATTAGGTTCAAAAATGAATGATTATTGTATTTATATATGATGAAATCATTCCATCTATATATTAGGAGGTGTTTTTTATGGGTTGGAAATGGTTTATTCTTTTTGTCATTTTTCCATTAATAATTTTTATCTTTTTTTAAAAACGAACAAAGATAATTAAGAATAAGAAAATTAAAGAGATTTTTATTTTCTTTTTTGGATTAAGCGTTTTTTCATGGTTTGTATATTTTTCATCTCTTTTCTTACAATTATTTTTCTTAACAGAAGAAATTCATAGGAATATTGCAATAGATTGTGAAAACGTAAGCCAAACATCACTCAGTATTTCCATAGTTCTATCAATGTTAATATTGCACTTCAAGGGAGATGCGGAAGAAGATAACCCGGCTTAAAAGACAGTTATATTGCTTTAGCAATCTCAACAAGCAATCTCATAAATAGCGGTATCATTTGGACAACTATATAACCAATTCCTGCACGAGAAATCAGGGAAAACCCTCGTTCCTGGCTACCAACCATAATGCACAACCCACCGCATAACGCTACAACGGACGCAATTGGGTAGGATACTGCCTTAATTAGAAAGATAACCGGTTCAAATGCATTTACAATACGCGTGTATAGTTGGCCATCAATATAATTTTTTATCTTTCCATCATCTGATTGCACATCTTTAAATACCTCATTGGTTCCGGTGCAAAAACTTCAAGATACATGCAAGTAACCTCTAAATCTTGGACATACTGATACTATTACTCTAAA
>NZ_JAEHBX010000166.1:0-2614 GCF_016483395.1 Bacillus cereus group sp. N21 | reverse complement strand
CCCAAACTATAGAAGATCTAGCTAAAAAAGTAGCTTAGATTTAACTTTTTTGTGTCCAAAATATTGACTCAAATCCACAAATTATGATGATATAATGACTGCGTTCTGTGGAAAATGAGAAAAGTAGGTTATTAAATTCCAATTTCAATGTATAAAAAGATACAAAAAGGCAATACTACTAATGTGATGATGCTAGTAGCTTAATAATACTAGTAAGTTATTGATCCTTTAATCTTTTAAATAGAGTTAATGTTTCTCTTGCCCTGTTATTCTTATAGAAGTGATATGAATAGTATGTTCCCTGTTATGATTAGTATTGATTTCATTGTTTATTTTATATAAAACTGCAAGAGTATTTTGTCATGATATAGAATTTAGTTGGTTTAATGTATCTAATTTACCACGAGTAAGCTTATATAAAGCGTACAAAATATTATGATCATGCACAGACAAGTGTTTATATGTAATTGAATATGGATAATGTTTAGCTTATAGCGCGAACTTAACTGTTGTTTATAGGATGATTTAAGCAAATTAGAGGGACTGAGATTGATATGCTAGATGCTTGGGCGCTCTATTATCTCAAACACCTTAAAAACAGACATTAACATGAGATATGAAATCAACATGTAATGAAGAGTATATCGACAAGACATTACTATAAAATCAAAAATTATCGTTGTTAATGTTATATCAACTAAAACTACATGCACATCGATATAGCATTGATGATAGTGAGCTAATTATGTATTAGTAAAACGACTTACAGTTACTATGAGATTAACAAAACAATCTGGACAGTATTTATAAAAAGAAAAATAGAGATTTATACACAAAATATGATAATATTAAAACTTTGTAATAACATTAAGCTGGATACGAATTGTTACGCTGCTAATATAGTCTTCTTCCTTGGTGATATTAATCTTTAAGTATGTCTTATCACCGTAAAAAGAATCGATCCAGTGCTTCTATAATCTTTCATAGATAAGTTAGATGTAAAATTTCATAAATAGTATATTCGTGTATGGTAAGCATTTTTACGCAATTGAGTACTAAATATTATTCAGCCGGTGGATTGAATTTTACCTTTGTATATATAATTTAGGTTCATTAGAGATAATGACATTAACATGAAATATGAAATTGATATGTAATAGATCTGATATTAACAAGACATTAACTATAGTGATGAAAGCCTCTTTAGTTGTTAATGTTATATCAATTATAAATGTATAAATATCGATGTTTTTCGTTCTGTGGAAATTATATATAGTTGATTCTTGAGTCTTCATTAAAATTTAAAGTGATTCAACACAGTATTTGACAATGATTTGTACGTTTTATAGTTTATTTAAACGAATAGCAGTAATCTACCAGAGGTTATTTGTAGAGAATGGTTAACACTTTTTTATTGAGTGAATTATTTATAGAGTATCTGTGAAGGTGTTTTCTTTTTTACAACCATATATACTTTACAAGGGGCTATTCGTTTTATAGTTTTTTTCGATCAGTGCTAATGGCCTATGATTTATTAAGAGTTTAGAAAAATATCCTTCTATTAATATATTCATTAACTTTAAATCAATATTAGTTTATTAATCAAGTTACTGATGATATGAAATTAACATTTTTATCTTTGTTTCCGTTAACATGTTAATGTCTGTTGATATGTTAATGCTAATTATCGTGCTGTAATCAGTGAATTTATTTACAAGACATTGATATTTTGTGAATTATTTCTCACTTAACACCTTTGTGTTTTTTTGAAGTGAAGGTTTCTTGGAAAACAGATATTTGTAAGCTATTAATATTTATTTTCTCCAATCGTATGTGTAAATATAATCGATTAGTTGAAGAATTTTGTGTATTAGAGATTGAAAGAAAAATGTAACTTGTTTACATAATAATTATTATGGTTTGTTTTCAATAAATAAACTCAGTATTTAAACTTATAATTTACATACTTAAGGTGGATGTAATTGAGAGAGGAACACGCATCGCGCAAGACTTTATAGTGCCAGTAGAAACAGCGTACTTTGTAGAAGTGAGAAGAACTAAATGGGCGGATCAATACAAAAGTGAACACTTAATCCCGAAACAAGCATACTTAGATAACGGATGGTGATGAGAATACAGATGCGGAATCCCACAATACAAAGAAGATACAATTGATATTGGAGATATGGTGTATTGCGAGAAGTGCAAGGAGAAATCCAAAATTAAAAAGAGCAGCTAGCAAAAGCTAACTGCTCAACTCCACGGCATCTCCAAAAGGGGGACGGAGAAAGAAATTTAAATGGGTTTTGGCATACAGCCTATCTACAGTATTGACAGAATATTAGGATTTATTCATGGGGAGAAATTTATCATACATAAATTAAAATTTCTTTTATTAATAGTATCATCCCTATAAAAAGTAAGAATTCAATTGAAATTAAAAATCCATTTTTCTTGGGCTTTTTAAACTCCTTTACTAAGGAGAAAATTGGGTTCTGGTGCAAAAACTCTAAAACTTTTGCAAGTAATCTCCTAAACTTGGACATACTGATAGTATTACTCTAGAAAAAGGTGTGTGATCGATATGGAAAAGGAAAATTTGTTCAAATGGAAG
>NZ_JAEHBX010000165.1:0-2680 GCF_016483395.1 Bacillus cereus group sp. N21 | reverse complement strand
GGTTACGAAAGCTTAAATTGTACCGCAGGTACCATCTTACTGTTAATAAGATTAGTTCAGGCTGATAGTGTTTCCACCTGAATAAGTTTTGCTTTTCCATACTAATCACGTCCTTTTTTAAAGTACTAGTATCAGTATGTCCAAGTTTCGGAGATTCGTTACATGAGCCTTATAGTTTTTGCACCAGAACCTACTGATGAAAAGTATAAAGCCTCTGATTATGCTTGGGGAACTTTAGCTATTGCTAGTGGCGGTACAACAAGAGTTGTCGGTAAAGTTTTTGGTACAGTTGGTGAACTAGAGAAAAAAGCGAAAAACCTGGAGAAGGCTGCTAAAAACGTTTCTAACAGTGGTTTTGATGTTGCAGAATTTGATAAAAAAATAGCTAAAATGAATGTAAATGAAAAAATAGCTTTAATAAAAGAAACATCCAAAGACATTGCCTTAAAAAACGGATGGAAAAAAGATTCAAAAAGAACTAAACTAAATAAAAGGGATGTTTATTATGATGCAAAAACAGATACATATTATGCTTTAGACACACAGCATGGTAGATTTGAAGTTGTTAATAAAAAAGGTAAGCATCAAGGCGAGATAGATTTTAATTTAAACTCAACAAAATCAGCTGATAAATCAGGTGGACACGACTTAAAAATGAGTTAACTGCATGGGAGTTATATTATGAAAGAATTATTAAATGACACGATAAAAAAGTACTATGAAAAACAAGATATGGAAAATTATTTATTAAAATGTAAAGAAATATTTCAATTACCTTCAGAATTAAATATGTATTTAAATAAGAGTGAAATAAATGTTACAGATGTGAATAGTGACAATACATGGCCATCTACAAAATTTATATTTGATTTTCCAAAAATTGAAAAACATGGATTTTCAAGCAGTTATAGCTGTACTTTACTAGTTTCTAAACTATTACCTGTTTTTTACTTACAACATGAGTTTGAAATTGAAAGTCCAGATGAGAACTTACTTATGTCTACACTGAATGGATATGATGTACAACCATATACTTTTCAACAGCTAGAACTGGATCAAATGATAAATAAAACTTTAAAACTAGGTGGTTATACAGATTTATCGTATGCAGAAATAAATGAAGTTGTTGAAGGCGTTCGATTTCCAGAAGGTGTAACCTTATTTGGTCCTCAGGTAACTGTAGAGTATGCCCTTTTTCATGATGTTTTGGATATTTGTCCAGATTAATGAAGTTTTAAATTGCAACTAATAATTGGCCAGTTTTAATAATAAAAAGTCGTAGGTAATGGCTCCTACGACTTTTTTTGTTGAATATTTTTCCAGATTGGCCCCTCATACCCAGAATCGTTTCCATATGCCTAATAGACGTTAAATAAAACAAATCAAAAAGCCGAATCCTTATAAGAAACGGCTTTTCTCTTTTATTACCGACCGTACTGATCTCTATATGGTCGCCAATTCCCTTCGGCATCATAATTTGGGGATTCAGCAACTCCGCAATTATTCCACAAATAATCGAAACTTGGGCGAAGGGCTTTTCCGAGATTATCCTCCCACGAATTCACTACAGCTGAAGGAAGCTTTAAAACCCTGTCCCCAATTTTCCCATTTGATAATTTTGGATTCATAGAAATATAATAATCCTCAACATCAGTAAGAGTGATACTAATCGCAAAAGGAAGTTTAATTCCTAATTTTTTCAAAGCCAGCTTATATTTACTATCTATAAGATGCAGTATTTCTTGTTCAAAAGAGATCCCTGGGATATATTTTTCATATCTTTTACTTAGCAACTCTGTATCTACAGATTCAATAATGCCGTTTTTAAAGAATTGGACATATCCAGAAGGATTTCCATCATCATTAAAATGTGACCCACTATGTGTATAAAAACCATGTTTGTTTATTGAACCATCCCACTCACGAGTTAGAAAAGGTACTAAATTAGTCCTCTGTTCTAAATCTTTTATACTATAGGTATTAGAAGTAGTAACCGCTTCTACAGGAACAAGATGAACAATTAACTTTGAACCATTAGTGACTTTCGGTAGAGAATTACCTCTTTCTATTTCATTTAGTCGCATCGTTATCCATTCACTATACCATTCACCCTGGGGAACAGTATCGGTTGTATTACTTCGGGACGGAAAACCTGGGAATGAAGGACGTGACAATGGCTTTTTTCTCCCCATATGTACACCTGATAAAATTTCTTTTATAGCTTGATCTTCATCATTTATTCCTACTAAATTAATATAAGAGATACCAGGTAGTAATCCCTCTAATTTAACATCTGAAATCCTTACTGGAATTAACTTACGCTTCTCTCCTGTTGGATCTTCAACAAATGCTGCCGCCCATTCTGGTTGTGTAAAACTTGATTCAATATAATTATTCGATAATAAAGCTTTGGATTCGATTTTCAAGTTGTAAAATCATCTGAGGAGTAAATGCTTTTTGCACAAGTGATCGTAGGCGGTTATGATCAGGAGGATCTGAATTTAGCATATGTTTTCTTAAGAGTTCCCTATTTTCTAATGAAATGGGAACTTTAATTTCTTCCTTTTTGCTAAACACATTTTCAATATTTTTCATTAATCTTGCATCTTTTAATAGCGACATGGCGTCTTCATATCTCGTTATAAGCCAACTTTGATACTGTTCTCCTAAAGATAAGGGA
>NZ_JAEHBX010000164.1:0-2741 GCF_016483395.1 Bacillus cereus group sp. N21 | reverse complement strand
TATCGCATCATAATCTGTAATTTAGTAGGAAATTCAGGTCCTACTTTTTTTATAATTTATTTTTGCACCAGAACCCTTTTTTCTATAGTCTAAAACATTTTTTAAATCAAACAACTTGCTGTGGTCACTTGGTCATTTGGGAAACATTGTTTATTAATTTATACGTCTTTCGTCTTACTTAACCCTCCCCCTAATGGGGGATTTTAAACGGTACATTTCTAACTTATAATGGAAAATAAAAGAGCTTTTAAATTTATAAGGAGGGATTTGTATGAAAAATTGGGTTCAGTTTAGAGTTGCAAGACCGACAGATAAATTTGAAGAAGTGATAAATTTTTATGAAAAAGGATTGGGCTTAAAACGCATAGGAGAGTTTCAAAATCACGAAGGTTACGACGGGGTAATGTTTGGATTACCTGATGTAGAATATCATTTAGAATTTACAAGACATGTGAATGGGAGTCCATGTCCTGCTCCTACAAAAGATAACTTACTTGTTTTTTATATGCCTGATAAAAATGAAATTGAAAAAATAACTAATAGATTAAATAAAATAGGATATTATGAAGTTGAACCAGAAAACCCGTATTGGAAAGAAAAAGGAACTACAATAGAAGACCCTGATGGTTGGAGAATTGTACTAATGAATACAGATGGATAAAGCAAGCTTTTATAAAATAATGACGCTAGTAATAATAATAGAATTTAACAAACATTTTTTGTTCTTCATCCCTACAATATTTGTAGGGATTTTTATGTAAAGAAAACATTTTTTTGATCGCCCTTTTAGGCCCAATACCAGCGTAGCTACGATTAGGGGCAAAGTAATTTGTTTTGTAACAAAATTGAATGTTTATATTACAAATCCGATTGGTAAGATTAATCCTTCAATTGGACTAAGACCACTCGCTATTATAATAAAGAACGTTGTTTTCCCAGCACCAATTGGTATAAATTTCCCAGTGCTAATTAAATTTTAAGTGGGAGTATTACAGCCCGCAAATAGCGGAATAAATCAGACTGGTAAAAGATGTATTCTTGTGACCTAGTTTTACACGTATCTCGGCTGAACCCCGAATACAGAATTTAATGTCACTTTAGGAGTTATTTTGCACCTATTTTAAGCGCTATTTTGCACTATAAGTAAATATAAAAAGCCCAATTTCTCATTAAAATTGAGAAATTAGGCTTTTTTCGTTGCTCCATTAGAGCGCCCGTTTGCTGAAGATCGTTATGTATTGTGTGGGTCCGCAATTCAGGCTTTCTGGAGTAAATATTTGTTTAACCCCTATTTTTTAAGATTACAAGTTCATCTATTACACATTTTATTTCATTTTTAAGGGTATAGAAATGAGGGGCAATTCTTATAACATCTTTTCTTGCAGAAACAATAATATTTTTATCTCTTAACATCGCTTCCACTTTTGATGCATTTTCAACATGAAAAGACATCAAACTCGTCCTATTATCAATAGATTGTGGTCCAATGAGATGCAATCCTTTTTCTTGTCCATAATGTATGGTGAATTGGGTTAGCTCTTTTAAATAGGTTTCAATATTACTTATCCCAACCTCAAGTAACAATTTTAGTGCCTCATAAGCCGCATATATACTTATAAAAGAAGGTGTACCTGTTTCAAATCGACGAGCCACCATTGCAAAAACAGGATTATAAATGTCAAAAGAAGATGCTTGCTCTTGTCCACGCCATCCAGTAACTCTTGGTTTCAATTGCTCTGCTAGTTCTTTTTTTATATACAAAAACGCTACGCCGGGAATACCTAACATGTATTTACGAGTTCCCGTTACTAATATATCAATCTCCATCTCTTTCACATCAATCGGAATATGTCCTGCTGATTGGTAAGCATCGACGAATAAAAGCGAGCCTTTTCTATGCGCAATCTCAGCAATCTCTCTAACGTTTTGTTTATATCCGTTGTAATAATTCACATGGGGAATACATGTAATAAGCGTATCAGTTGTTATTTCTTTTTCATATTGTTCCAGAGATATTTCCCCATTGGAAGAACGAATTACGGAAACATTATCCTTAAATTGTTCTTGTGCAAACCATATATGACCGACAGTTGGAAAATCTATATCCGTAAACATGATTTTATTTTTCTCTTGCTGATAAGGAAGGGATGCTGCAATAGCAGAAATAGCATCAGAAACAGAACATAATACAGCAACCTCACCTGTTTCGGCTCCAATAAGTTCAGCAAATTTCACCCTAGTCTCATCCACTTTACTTATTGCTTCATTCCAATTACTCCCTGACAGAAGTAGGCTATTATGATATTCCTCAATAGCTTTTGAAACAGACTTTGCTAATGCACCTTGGGAACAACTAGCTAGGTGTGTGTGGGTAGCTAATATAGGAAATAATGAGCGATAAAAATCATGGTTCAATTCTTTCCCCCCCTTTTCTTCACACAAAATAATTCTGTGTGTAAATTTTAAAATCCTTCCTCAACTAAATGGCCCGATTGCGGAACAAAATTAAAAAAGTGCTTTTTATCAAAAAAGCAGCCTGTCAATATTTCTTAAACCCAATATTTGTTCCAAAACTCTTAATTAATTGTTAATGAATGGTAACAAAATAAAATATACACCGCTCGAAGCATCGAACGGTGTGTTCTATCAAGATATAAAGATTATACGGTTCTGGTGCAAAAACCATTTGATAGAGATATAGAACCTACATGGCCTATTCAATGACAGATTATGATGCAATT
>NZ_JAEHBX010000163.1:0-2846 GCF_016483395.1 Bacillus cereus group sp. N21 | reverse complement strand
GGTGCGCCACGTTTCGCATAACCACCACGTACCAGTGGTGGGATAAAGTGACAATCGTGAGAAATCGAATATATACCTATGCTATAGGTTGAAACAGATACTATCACATATTGATTGAACTGATTAATCGAGTTTCAACGGGGAAGTACCGTTGATATACGGAGAAAACACATAAGTATGAGAAATGGTAAACTCATCTGTGGTATAAACACTGAGACTCCCCTATGCGATGTATGCTGTAATATACAGACGTATAAAGCGGGGTAAAGACGTAACTTGAAATCCTAAATCTGTGTACAGATACGGAATATATATAGTGCGGGTGTCCGTAACCTACGGTTAGGCAACGAAAAGATGTTTGAAGTGTCGTCATTTGTTACTCCAGAAATGGAGCCCCAATATAGTTGGAATATAGCATTCTGGTTTTGCGTATTCCCTCTTACTTGAAATAGTAAGTTGAAATGTAAGGAACAACTATTTCTCAAACCTTACTTAGAACTATCGGCATATAGTCTTGACCTAAGGGTTACAGAAAAAGGATAGATTAATCGGAACGTGGGAGAGCCTTTAAGTGGAGTTTTACAGAACGTTGAAGTTTAAAGGAAGTCAGAGGTCTCGTAGTAGTCAGAGATGGAGAAAAACCTTTACAGGGCGAAGGGGACCAGTCAACTTATCAAGTTTAACGATTCGATAGAGAAGTTCAAACTTTCTGTAAGAATGAATTGTGAACCCTAAAGGCAGGTGATGTCTTTATGAACTTTAGCACAAACTTCTCAAATGAAACTGAACTCAAAAGAGCTCAGGACAAATTATATGAATTATCAAAGAAAAATACACGTTTTCATAGCTTATATGAAATGGCATTCAATGAGACCACAATAATTACAGCTATTCATAAAATCAAAGCCAATAGAGGGGCTAACACTCCTGGTGTTGACGGACATGATATTCGAAGATATTTGCAAATGGATAAAAACAACGTTATAAAGCTAATCACTAAAGCTGCACGAAACTACAAATCCAAACCAGCCCGAAGGGTTTATATCGAAAAAGCGGATGGAAGTCAACGACCGTTAGGGATACCAACGGTCGTTGACCGTATTATTCAAGAATGTATTCGTACAATACTTGAACCAATCGTAGAAGCAAAATTTTACGACCATAGTTACGGATTCCGTCCTTACCGTAGCTCTAAACATGCTGTTAGACAAGTGAATCATTTCATTAATACTACTAAGTCTTATTATGCAATCGAAGGTGACATAAAAGGTTACTTTGATAATATCAACCACAGATTTCTAATTAAAAAACTATGGAGATTAGGCATAAGGGACAAGCGAATAATAAAGATTATTCAAATTATGCTTAAAGCAGGGTATATGGAATATGATTTTAAATTCACTACGGAAAAGGGAACTCCACAAGGCGGTATAATTTCACCCTTACTTGCAAATGTGTATCTAAATGATTTCGACTGGATGGTAGCACGTAGATTCTACAAAGCGAAACCAACTGGAATTTCAAAGGAACCGAGAAAGCAAAGGGAAAGGCTGGTTAGACAAGGTAGAAATAAATGCTACCTAGTTAGATACGCAGATGATTGGATTATACTTACTCAAACCTATCAAGAAGCAAGACGTTATCTTGAATATTTGCGCAAGTATTTCAGAATTAAGCTAAAACTTGAATTGTCTAAAGAGAAAACAGTCATAACAGACTTAAGGGAAAAGCCAGCACTCTTCTTAGGGTTTGATATTTATGCTGAAACACCTCTCCGCAGTAATAGTGGAAATATAGTTGGCAAAAACAAACCCAATCATAGAAAAGTCAGTGGTCAAATTAGTAAAGTTTGCAAAGAAATAAGGAAGATGAGGAAAGTTTTAAAAGAAGAATTTTGGATAGAACAAATCATCAAAGTTAATCAAATGCTCGAAGGATATGCGGAATATTGGAAAGTCGGTATTTGCGCGGACACATTCGATAGAATTGATTACAACGTAAATAATTCCTTATTTAGAACTTTCAAGAAATTGTTTCCTAGCGGCTACATGAGGCATAAAGTAAAAATGTGTGAGTTAGGAAACCGACCTAGTAGACACCATAAATATCAGGCAAAAACCTTCGCAATCAAAAAGGAAGGGTTTTGGGTTGGAGTCACAAAAGCTTCATATACTCCTTCGGAGTGGCTGGAAAAACCATTTAACCAAAGGACGACACCTTACACTATAGTAGGAAGAGAAATCTACTACAAACAAAGGAAGAAGCTGTTAAGGCTGGATAGACCTCATATAATGACACTACAGGATTTTTATCTCTGCAAAGATACAAAGAGTAAATATAACTTTGAATACTTTATGAACCGTGAATATGCGTATAACAGGGATAGAGGAAAATGTAGGTGCTGTAATGTCGGATTAGACTTTATGAAGGAAAATGCACATTGCCATCACATCGAACCGTACTTACCCATGGATTTAATTAATAGAGTCGCTAATCTAGCATGGGTATGTAAAGAATGTCATACATCCATACACTGTGAAAACTATGTGTTAAGTTATAATGCTAAAACAATAAAGAAAATTGACAAATTCAGAAGTAAATTACTTCAAAAATGAATCGTTAAAACTTATAGGGTTGTATCGGTGACGAACAATCTAATGAAAAAGAATTAACTCCATGTATTGAGTTAAGAAGTAGGATAAGTTGATGGAAAGCCGTATGCGTTGAAAGGCGCACGTGCGGTTTGGGGCGGGGGAAAAAGTGAAGATAACGTCAAAACTTTACCTATCGCGACCCGTAAGGGTTAGTAGCTACCCTAGCTCTTACGAGCTAGGATGCTACACATA
>NZ_JAEHBX010000162.1:0-2859 GCF_016483395.1 Bacillus cereus group sp. N21 | reverse complement strand
AATGAGTGTAAAGATACACAAAAACCCCGAAGCATGGACTTTTTTTAAGTGTCCACGATTCGGGGTACAGTTCAGTATTATCATTAGCATACTGTTAATTCATAAATATAAAGCAACCTAATTGAAGTAGCGCAATATAAAGAGTGCTCCAATAGAATAGGACAAGCAAAAAAATACCTCTTATATCGTATTTAATTAGATACGAATATATGGAGGTGTTTTTGTTTGTGGGGGCATTTCAAAACTCGTGCAGTTTTTTGTTCATTGTAACAAGTATCATTTTAACCATGCTATTTACCTAAGTATCTTAATGATACAATAGAAAAATTTTAATATAAAACGCCATACTCTTCGATTGGAAGAATACACCGATACGCAATTTTCTGAATTCGTATAATGTTCCTTGTACATGTCAATAATGGATATGGAATGAAAGGATGATATGTATGAAGTGAATTGTAATCGGAATTGGGATTGTTCTATTGATTATTTTGTTTATATTGTTTTTAAAAATATCCTTGAAAGTTACTTTTTTATATTCAGAAATGGAAAAACAGTGTTTACTACAAGTGAAAATATGGAACATTAAATATACGTTTGATGTGTTAGAAAGAATGGAAAAACAGAAAAAAAAGACTGGACAAAAAATTGAAAAGGCAGAAGAAGAAGGCGGTATTGAAAATAAAGTAATGGCACAGCTCGATAGCATTGGAGAGATAGTAAAAAAGTTGCAAGAGATTCATTCTGTAATTAAAAAAAATCTGAAAAAAGTTAAAATCAATCAATGGAGATGGCATTCACAAATTGGAACAGGGGATGCAGCTAGTACTGGAATCGTAACAGGATTTGCGTGGTCAACAAAAGGAATGGTTGTCGGAGTTGTTGGAGAATATATGCATATTATTGATATACCAGAGCTTGAAATTACGCCTGTATTTCAAGGGAAAGGTTTTGCATCTAGGTGTGAATTAACAGCGTCATTTCATATTTATCGTTCGATAATAGCTGTATTTATGTTACTTATGTTCATGAAGAAACAACGATCTGTTAGCACAGAAAAATCTGTTCAAACATAAGGGGTGACAATGAAAAAGAGAATTTTACTTATTTCGTTCACTCTCAGAAACTTTTTAAGTGCTTCTGTTTAATGGAGTGCTTTTTATTTTTGATGTCAAAAGAAGGTACAGTGTAAGCGACGCACCTATTCAGTCTCAAAAACAAAGATTTTTGAGACTTTTTATGTTTCATTTAAAGAAAGTACTTTACAGGGGTATATGAAAGATTCGGGGAATGAACCGCCACATCTGAAAAATTTTCCAAATTCATAAAAAATAATTATAATCTCTTTATCAAAAACCAATATTTTTGTAACATTTCCTTTCCAATTAAAACACCTCTAGTACTTATTTTTAATAAAAAAAGAATCATATACACATTCAAATATTTGAATGTGTATATGATTCTTCTAGAACTTACAATTTTCAATAAAAACATTTGAAACGACATGAGTAAGTTGTTATTCATTAAATATTGTATACGACCCATTTTTACACGCATCTGAGTTGTATCCCAATATCGGTCACATAAATATTGAGTATTTTTACAGGGAATTAAAGAACACACTAAATAAAAAACGATATTTAATGAGATATTATGACATATATTGAACTTCCTAAAGAAGGTGAATGATGTGAAAAGATTTCTAACTCTGTATGTCCTATTTTCAATTTTAGCAGGTTGCTCTGCCAAACAATCTCCAGTTGAAAAACATGGGTCTAATGTTGGACATGAAGATACCGGATTAACAAAAAATGTGAAACATCCAACATCTCAAAACGAACCACAACAATCCCCAGCTCCTACGGTCCAAGAAAAGGTCATTTTAGATGTGCCATTAATACTACAAAAACCTGAACTGAAATACGGTTGCGAAGTTACGAGCTTAGCGATGGTATTACAGTACGCTGGTATTAAAGTTAATAAAATGCAGTTAGCTAACGGTATCAAAAAAGATAATGACCCACTGTCTATGAGTAAAGGCGGGGATATCATTCGATGGGGAGATCCTAAAGAAGGATTCGTTGGAGATATAACGGGGAAAAATAAGGGATATGCTGTCTACGTCCAACCGCTACAAGAATTGATGGAACAGTATCTTCCCAATCGTACCGTGAACTTAACAGGAAAAAATTTTAATGATGTATTAGCTCAAATTAAAATAGGTAAACCTGTAGTGGTTTGGACGACAGGAGATTACAAAGTTCCGGATAGATGGGAATCTTGGAAACATGGGAACAAACAAATCACAGCTCCTCTGGATTTACACGCTGTTGTACTCATAGGTTTTGAGGATGGGTACATTTATATTAATGATCCTTTAAGTGGAAAAAAAGCGCATAAGGTGAATCAAGAAACTTTCATTCAATCTTGGGATGCATTAGGGAAACAAGCCTTATCCTATCGCTAACAAATTCAAACTTGTCTAATACCTATAATAGGAGTCTAAAGTAAAAAGCGCCAATTTCCTTTGCTTACAGAAAATTAGCTTTTTGTTTCATTTTATATGGGTTAGTACCAGCGTTCTTACAACTAGGGGCAAAGTAGCATTTATTATAGGAGCGATGCTACTTTCCTTCTTCATATTCCTTCATTATTTTATAAAACGTGTTTTTCCTTAGTTCTAACATTTCCATAAACATAACAGCCGTTATTTCTCTACTCTTCCATTTTGAATAAGTTTCTTCTATTATATTTATTTGTTGTTTACTTAGAGTCGAAAGGTGGTTCTGTTGCAAAGTTTGAAAAAAGTATAAATAGGTCGATACATTAGGGATAGCGTTTAAGCAATCGCCATTAACT
>NZ_JAEHBX010000161.1:0-3192 GCF_016483395.1 Bacillus cereus group sp. N21 | reverse complement strand
ACACTGGCTACCATTTGGAAGCAAGTATTAGGGATTAAAAAGGTGGGAATCCATGATAACTTCTTTGAAATTGGTGGAGACTCGATTCTCAGCATTCAGATTGTCTCTCGTGCGAAGCAAGCAGGTTTGCATTTGACACCAAAGCAAATGTTTGAACACCAAACGATTGCCGAGTTGGCGCAAGTAGTCAAAGAAGAACAGGGTGTACAAGCAGAGCAGGGAGTTGTAACTGGAGAACTGATCCTTACACCAATCCAGCAATGGTTTTTTGCACAAGATCATCCTAACCCACACCATTGGAATCAATCCATGTTTTTTAGAACAAAAGAGCGACTGGATATAGTATTACTGGAGAAAGCTGTGCGTACCCTTCTAATCCATCATGATGCCTTGCGTTTAAGATATGAACGTTTACCGGATGGAGCTTGGAAACAGCGGAACGAAGGGATCGAAGAACAATCGACGCTGACCGTGATTTCATTAGACGAAGTGCCGCAAGCAGAATGGCATCAAGTGATTCAAACGGAGATTGACACTGCACAAGCAAGCTTACACTTACACGCAGGACCGCTAATGAGGATGGTGTATTTTGATGAAGGTGAGAAAAGAGCCGGCCGATTATTCTGGGTGATTCATCACTTAGCAGTGGATGGTGTTTCTTGGCGGATTTTACTGGAGGATCTACAAACGGCGTATAATCAAGCGAGCCAGGATCAGAAGATCCAATTATCTACGAAGAGTACATCCTTTAAGGCGTGGTCGGAGAAATTGCATCATTACGCTGAAGCTGGGATTGCGCAAGAAGTGCGTGATTATTGGGAGCAGCAGTTCGAACAAGAAGTGGCTATGCTACCAGTGGATGTCACCCTCGAAGATCCAGCAAACGCAGCAACTGAGGAGATTACCGTGGTGCTGGATGAGAAAGAGACCCGTGCGTTATTGCAAGAGATTTCAAGCACCCATCGTGTCCAAATCAATGAAGTACTATTGGCAGCATTGGTACAGGCTACGGCAGCATGGACAGGTCATTCGACGCTGACCGTGGATCTGGAGGGTCATGGTCGAGAAGAGATTATTGAAGACATTGACCTATCGAGAACTGTAGGATGGTTTACAAGTATTTATCCTGTTCACTTAAATACTACAGGTGCCAACACGCCAATTGCATCATTAAAAGCAGTCAAAGAACAAGTGCGCCAAATTCCTAATAAGGGCGTTGACTATGGGATTTTGCGGTACTTGAATCCAGCGATGCGTGAGCGATTGGAGTCTCAGCCTACACCATCCATTAGTTTTAACTATCTTGGACAATTTGACCAAATGTTCTCTGACGATGCGATGGTTGTTCCGGAGACCGGGTTTACGCGCTTAGACCATGCTCCTGGTTCCAAGCGATCACATTTAATCGATGTAATCGGAATTGTAACCGATGGAAAACTTCAGTTCACTTGGGTGTACAATGTTGGACAGTTTGCGAAGTCAACCATTCAAAGTGTTGCAGAGAATATGCTCCATCAACTGAGTAGATTGATTTACTCTTCGGATGGAGAATCTGCGCTGACCATTTCGGATTTTGCGATGGCAAATCTCACCCAAGCAGATTTGACCAAAGTACTATCTAAGATGACTCGTGGAAAGAATCATCCCATTACCGACCTGTATCCGCTATCGCCTTTACAGGAAGGCATGCTCTTTCATACACTGCATGATCAAGAGAATGAACATGTAGCGCCTTATGTGGTGCAATTGAGTTTCCTGGTTAGAGGGAAATTGGATATCCTTACTTTCGAGCAGGCGTGGAAATCGGTGATTCAGCGGCATGAAATTTTTCGTTCAGCATTTGTGTGGGATGAAATTGAAGAGCCCTTACAAGTGGTGTATGATCATATCCCATTTAAGCTGAATGAAGTGGATTGGCGTGCGCTGTCTGTCGAAGAAAAAGAGGAGAAACGAAAAGCCTTTTTGGCATCGGATCGAAAACAAGCTTTTCTTTTTGATGAAGCGCCATTGATGCGGGTGACTGTCATTCAAGAAGCGGAGGAAGAATATCGGGTTGTTTGGACGCATCACCATATCTTGTTGGATGGATGGAGCTTGCCACTGGTCTTTAACGAATTGCTTACAGTGTATCAGAAGAGGATGAACGGAGAGGCTGTGAATTTACCAAAGTCATCGCCATACAAGAAATATATTAAATGGCTGAAAGAGCAGGAGCAGGAGCAGGCGGAACAATTTTGGAGAGAGAAACTTAGAGGTTTTACAGCACCAACCCTGCTTGGCTTAGAGAGTAAAGAGCAAGAAAAAGGCTATACAGAGAAGAGTGTTTGTTTGTCAAAAGAGCAGACCCAAGCGTTACAAAGCTGGGCGAAGCGTAATAAGCTCACTTTGAGTACGGTGATTCAAGGTGCGTGGGCGTATCTCATGAGCCGATACAGTGGCGAGAACGACATTGTCTTTGGTGTAACAAGCTCGGGACGCCCTACGGAGATTGTTGATGTCGAGCACATCGTAGGTCCTTTTATTACCACATCACCGACCCGAATCCAATTGACAGATGATCTGAAAGTAAGGGATTGGTTACAGAAGATACAAGAGGAAGAGATAGAAAGAAGACAATATGAATACGCTTCTTTGACAGAGATTCAAGGATGGAGTGAAGTTCCAAGAGGGACACCGCTGTTCCATAGCTTGTATGTGTTTGAAAACTACCCGGTGAAAGAGGAGTCTTCAGGAAATCTAGAAGTTGGTGATTTGGAAGGAGTAGAGCAAACCCACTATCCATTAGGATTGACTGTTGTTCCAGGAAGTCAGTTATCGTTAAAGCTGATGTATGATCGTAGCAAGTTTAATGGATTAACTATTGAACGGATGCTGGGTCATTTACGCCAGGCGTTAAAGAAAATGATCGAGAACGTTGATCAAACCCTGTCGGAGCTGGTGTATGTTACGAAGACAGAACAGAAGCAACTACTGGAAGAATGGAATGACACCGCAATGGAAATGTCCCAAGAGGGTCTTATTTGCGACAGATTTGAGGACAAAGTAGCACGACGTCCCGATGCGATTGCAGTGGTCGATCAAATGAGAGAGTGGACCTATGGTGAACTGGATACGCGGGCAAATCAGTTGGCACATGTTTTGCAGAGAAAAGGGGTTGGTCCTGAATCAGTTGTGGGTGTCTACCTCCCGAGA
>NZ_JAEHBX010000160.1:0-3213 GCF_016483395.1 Bacillus cereus group sp. N21 | reverse complement strand
CTTTAATGGAGTGATGAAAAAAGCCTAATTTCTCTACAATCAATTGAGAAATTAGGCTTTTTAATAGGAAAAGTAGGGTACATATTAACAGAATGCACTCATAAATGGGAATATGATATAAGACCATAAGGTTTTCCTACTATTCCCTTTAGGGGGGAGTGTCAAGTAATGATGTTATTTGTTGTATATGAAGAATTAACTATTCTTTATAATTATAGTGCAGAGCTATTAGATAAACACTTTCCTACATATAGGCCACTTGCTGCTGCTTGAGATAATGAATGAGTAATACCTGAACAATCTCCAATTAAATACAATCCAGTAATAGTTGTTTCAAACCTTTCATTGATTTTAATCGTAGGAGCATAAAATTTCCCATCAATTCCATATAGTAAAGTATCCTTATCGATAGGTTCTCCGATAAATTGTTCTAAACGTAGCAAAAATTCTTTGAGTCCTTCAATGTATAATTGAGGGATTTCTTTATTAAGATCTCCATAATCCCCCTGTAGTGTAGGTTGTATATGATTATATTTCATCATCTTTTCCAAGGTAGGTTGTCCCTTCAATAAATCCTCCAAACGCTGTACAACAATTCGATCTCGTCCTTGGTTAATTCCTTTTATAATTGTACTCGCGTATAAATTTACTTCTGTCAGAGTAGGGAAATAACGTGGGATAAATAACGTGAAATTTAAGTTAGAAGTGCCGGTTCTTTGTTCTCGAAAATTTTGTCCATCAGGCATAACTAAACCTTCTTCATACTTACGAACAATACGCCCTTTGGGGTTCATACAATAGGTAGTTGCTGTGAAATTGTCATCTTGATAAGAGAGTTTTGTTTCAAATGTGTCTTTTAATATTGAGCGTAATTGATGTTCTTTCATCTCTACTCGAATACCTAGGTCTACACGGGTCTGCTCCTGTGCAATTTCAAGGGAAGAGCACATTTCTTTTAACCAATCCGCCCCGGAGCGTCCAGTTGCAAATACTAATTGCTTAGAATGAACTATTCCTTGATTTGTAGTAATTTTAAAATATTGTTTCTGTTTAACAATATGTTGTACATTTATGCGAAACTGGATATCTATCTTGTCACGTAAATATTTGTAGAGTTGCTGAAAAATGTCGATCGAAAGTGTAGTGCCTAGATGCCTTACTTGTGTTGTTAGCATTTGTAAACCACATGCTTCGGCTTTTTTGGTAATATTCGGATTGTCTGTGGAGTATTTTAGAACTGAATTTCCACCAAAACGACATAGGATCTTATCTACTTCATCCATTAGTTTTATAAAAACTTCTTTACCTATTTTTTTCTCAAGTTCTCCTCCAAACCCGTTTGTGTAATTAAATTTCCCTTCAGATTTTCCTAGACCACCAAAACCAAAATATTTGTCACATGCATTACAGTTACATAATTCCCCTTGTTCTAAAGGACAATTTCGATATTCTAATGGCTTACCTTTGTCAAGAATTAAGATATTTTTGTTGCTTTGGGCTAATGCATAAGCCATAAAAGCACTTACTCCAGCACCGATGATTGTAACATCATACATATTTTTCCACCTGCTATTGAATAGTTTGCTTGCTATTTTCCTAGTGTATAACAAATTTTCAACGTTTGGAAATGGCTCACATTGATTAGAGAGGTGAATGTTTTTTTATCTTAATTTCCAGAAGGATCACCGTTTGTAATATAAAATGCTTTAAAGTCCTTTGAAAGATATATTCTCATAAAATCAATAGAGTAGATTGCTAATAGTATAAAATGCCATATTCCTGTAACAAAGACAAAGTATGTTATTCGTATAACGAAAAACATTAGAAAGAAGGAAAAGTTATGAAAAAAGTCTTACCCATAGTTGCATTAATAGGCATGATGAGCTTTGGAGCGCAAGAAATACATGTGAAAGCGGAAACTTACAAAAGTGTAGATTCTAAAATGGACTTTTGGAATTCTAAAAGAAGAGGTACGAATTTCATGAATAGTACGTCCTTACCTGAAAACTACAAAAGTGCAAAAGAAGCTAATATTGAATATGTTCGTTTAGCACCAGATAAATGGGCGAAAGATAAAGATTTCTTATTTGAAGATAAACCAGATACTTCTGGGAAAGATTTTCTCATAGGGAATGCAGATAACTATCAAGGACTAGTGAAAGAAGATGTAGCAAAATTAAAAGCAGATTTAGATGCTGCACAAGCACAAGGAATGAAAGTTGTGCTTACCATGCTTTCCTTACCTGGTGATCGCTGGCGTCAATTTAATCATAATCAAAATGATGATCGAATTTGGGAAGAAGAAAAGTATCAAGAACAAGCAAGTCAATTTTGGAAGGATCTTGCTATAGAATTAAAAGATCATCCAGCTGTAGTTGGTTACAATATTATCAATGAGCCACACCCAGAAACGGCTAAAAGTAATAGATATAATGATTTTTGGACAGAAGATTATAAGAAATGGTATGCAAAAGTGGAAGGTACTACAGCAGATTTAAATAAATTCTATCAAAAGGTCGTTACCTCCATTCGTGAAGTAGACAAAGAAACACCCATTATATTAGATTCAGGTCTATACGCCACTCCTTGGGCTTTTAAATATCTGAAACCCGTCAAGGATAATAAAACGCTTTACGCATTTCATATGTATGAGCCGTATGAATTAACAAGTCAACGAGAAAATCAAAATAAAGAGTATCAATATCCTGGGATTGTAAAAGTAGGAGATTTAGAGAAACCTGTTATGTGGAATAAAAAGGGATTAGAAAAATTTTCGCATCCTATTCACCAGTGGTCTAAGAAAAATCATGTACCATCTAATCGAATTATTGCTGAGGAATTTGGAATTAATCGTACTGTTCCAGGAGCCACTCAATATATGAAAGACCTTATTTCTATATTCAATCAAAAAGGTTGGCATCAATCGTTCTACGCATTTCGTGAAGATACTTGGACAGGAATGAATTATGAACTCGGAACAGGAAAGATAAAATGGGACGAAGAAGGTAAGCCAATACGTCAAGAGAATCCACTTTGGGATGTATTGAAAAATGATTTGCAATCTCACAAGAAGTAAAAATGTCATTAAAGTTAAAAAGGGTGGTACGGGATTATAAAAAAGAACGCTTTCCCACTTTTGAACTGTACCCCGAATCGTGGACACTTAAAAAAAGTCCATGCTTCGGGGTTTTTGTGTATCTTTACACTCATTCC